>NZ_CAXBCJ010000020.1:0-108573 GCF_963974565.1 uncultured Imperialibacter sp.
TTACTGACTAAAGAGGTTACATCGGCAGGGGAGGAGAGAGTAACCTCTTTAGTTCAAGGCGTTACATCTGCAGGGACGCAAAAAGAACCTCTTTAGTTTTTCACCAAAAAGCTCTTAAACGCAATCTTCTGGCGTTTCCAGGTGTAGGTAACGGCCACGGTGTCGCCGTACTGGATGATGGCGGGGTAGGAGAACTCCTCCTCTTCCGTGCCTTTGTCAATATCGACGATGGTGGGCCAGGTGAGGCCGTTGTCGGTGGAAACACCGAGCGATAGCGGAGACCGTGAACCCCAGTTGCCCGAGGTGTTATTGAAGGCCAGGGCCAGCATGCCGCCGGGTAGCTTCACCACGTCGATGCCGCTGTTGGGGTTGGGCAGCGAGGTCTTGTATACCGGTGACCAGGTAACACCGCCGTCTTCAGAATCGCTGCGGCAGATGGCACCAGCCGAGCTCCTTAGCAACATGTGGACTTTGTCCGGAGCAGACTCCCATAGCGTGGGCTGGATGATGCCTTCGCCTTCAATGGCTGTTCTGTCCAGGGGTAGAAACTCCGATTTAGTCCATGTTTTTCCGTTGTCGGTGCTGCGGTCCACAAAGGCATCCCATACCTTGTTGGTTTCCTTGGAGGAGCCCGACAGCAGTGAGCCGTCTGCTAATGTGATGGGTTTGTTTCTTACCGGGCCCCGGCCTCCCTTGTCGCCTGCTACCAGTTCGGCAGGGGCTGACCAGGTGGCACCATTGTCGGTGGTGCGGATCCACCAGGTTTCCCAGTTGTCGATGGTTTTGCCTACTTTAAAATAGAGGATGATATCGCCGGAGGCTTCTTTGAAAAGCACAGGGTTCCAGTGGGCATCTTCACGAATTTTGGCCACCTCAACGGGTCTTGAGAAGTTGCCTGCGTTGCCTTTGGTGAGCCAAATGCCCACATCATCGTGCTTTTCGTGGGTGCCGCCAAACCAGGCAACGAGGAAGTTCCCGTCGTTGGTGCGAACGAGGGTGGAGGCGTGGGCCTGGGCGAAGTCACGGTCGTCGCCGAAAACGAAGTCGGAGGTGAGGGGCGTGACGGTGGGTTTGGGTTGTTGTCGCACCGTTTGTTTTGTTTTTGGCTTACAGGAGCCTATGAAGATCAAAATTGTTATGATGATACTTGCAGTTTGAATGTTTTTATTAAAAATTATGCTCATAAGGTTCGAATTAAGTTGCGGCCATCTGGATTAGCTTTGTGCTATAAAATAGCCTCGGTTGTCGAAAGTTGCTTTTCGTCCTCAAGCCGGACGGGCTGTTACTTTTTCTTGCCGTTCCCGGATGGGACAAAAAGTAACCAAAAGTCAACGAAAAATTAACGCACTGGCCAATTACACGCACCCGGCCGCCATTTTTCGCCCTCCCTCCTGGTTGGGCGCTGCTCGAATCAGAAACCTCGCTAATAAAAAGATGGCATTAACGGGGTATCGAATTCTAAATTAGGATCACATCGCCTTTGAGCCCACTAGTTTGTAGGCTTTGCCGTCTGTTTTCGTGAAAATGTATAGTTCGCCGTCGCCGTCGGTGCCCAGTCGTAAATCCACTTTTTTGCAGTCGCAAATGTCTTTGAAGTTCACCGGCTTGCCATTCATGCTCACCTGCCACTTTTTGATCGTAGCCTGCTGGCCAAGTTTCAGGTCGGCGATGTTGACATAGGCCAACCAGCCCTGCACAATGTCGCCAAACACATATTTCCCTTTCAGCTCAAGCACATCCGATCCCAGGTACTCGAAGCCACCCAGGATGGCATTGCCCTCGTCGTGGTCGTACTGTGCCACCGGGTAGGTGATGGGGTCGTTAGGTCCAATGGTATTGGCGAATACTTTGTACATATCGTCGTAGGGATCGATCACGAAGGTTCCTTCTCTGTAAGGCCAGCCATAGTTACGCCCCGGCTGAATCATGTAAAGAGACTCAATGCTATGATGACCAACGTTAGAAGCCAGCATTTCACCCGACTGAAGCCAGGTAAGTCTATGAGGATTTCTGAAGCCCTTGGCATAAATCTCTTTTACTGTGTTGGGATTGGCATCACTCACAAAGGGATTGGAAGCTGGTATGCCATAGTTTCCATTTTTACTGTTGGTGCCTGCAGGATCAATCCGGAAGATAGAGCCCCAGGCTGTTTGCAGGTTATCGATAAGGAAGGCGTATCCGTTTTCGGCCGCACCACCATCACCCAGGCCAACGTAAAGAAGGCCATAATCAGCATCGCCCTTTTTTACCAGTGGGTTGAAGCGGATGTCCTGCATGCCATGAATTTGCGTCACCATATTGATGCGGAACAGCTCACGGTGACTGGTAGAAGTGAATGGGGCTTTGGCGGCAGGATCGGTTGTCCATTCTGTTAGAATCCATTGTAGCTTCACCGGAATAGAATCAGCGTAGGCAAAGTCGGCGGGTTTGGTGCCTGCGGGCTCGGTGTGGGTGGTGTAGAGCAGGCCGTTTGTGCTGAACTCAGGATGGAAGGCAAAGCTGCCGAACCCGGTGGCCAGGCCGGGCTGCCTGATGAAGTTTGGCATTAGCTCAGCCATGTCCATGTACAACTTTGGTTGTCCGTTCACCATTTCATACAACCTGCCATTCAAATCCACCACGAAGCTCCTTTTGGTACCGGGCAGCTGATCCATTTTGGTCATCCTGTTGATCGGCTGCTTGTCGCTTGATGCAGGGAGCCCTGTTATTTCCTTCATAGCTACTACTATGTCCGATGTTTGGATAGTGTCGGGGATAGGGTTTTTCAGGGCTTCTCCTTTGTCAGTGCCTCCACCAAATACGGGTGCTTCTTTCGTATTGATATAAGCAATTACCTGGTCAATCTGCTCATCTGATAAGTATGAAAAGGAGGGCATGTAGGAATTAAATTTCTTAAACAACATCACAGCCCTTTCGTCGCCCGAGTCAATCATTTGCTGAGGGTTCTTCACAAAGTTTTTGATCCAGTCAGCCGATACTTCTTTGGTGAGTCCTCCCAGCTGCGGCCCAATGCCTGCCTGCATAAAATTATGACAAGCCCCGCAGGTCATGTCAAATGTGGCCTGACCGGCTGCAATCACTGCTTCGTCGGTAGAAATATTGTTGTTGTCGTTTTTTGTTTCACCACCGCAGGAAGTGACTACCAGCAAGATCAAAAGCAGATAGCTTAGGCTCAGAAGGGAGGTTGTTTTCATTAGTAAAATAGTTTTTAGGCAAGTATGTGTAGTATCAAATAAATAATGCGGGTCTATATTAGTCAAAGATCAGCAAAGTGGAAAAGGAATGGTTGGTCAATGGGGCAGGCGGTTTCTTTGTTTGGTTGACTTACCACTATGACGAAATTTCCTTCATTGTCACCTACCAATTAGTAACTTTGTGTCAATATATTTCAAGCGACGCCCCATGAGTAACAAGGAATCAAAATTTTATGCGATCACCAAGATGAAATGCCCCCGGTGCCATGAAGGTGACTTGTTCCCCGGGAGCAACCATTTCAGCTTTTCGAAGTTCACTCATATGTACAAGACATGCCAGGTATGCAACCAGTCTTTTGAGCCTGAGCCTGGTTATTACTTTGGGGCCATGTTTGTCAGCTATGGTATCAACTCAGTCATTTTTGTAGCCGTTTGGGCAATCCTTGCTATGATTGTGGAAGAGGTGACACTTACGATGATGATGGTGGCCATTGTCACGATCGTTGTGGGGCTGCTGCCATTCAACTACCGCTTTTCCAGAAGCATCTGGATCAACATGATGGTGAAGTACAAAGGAACCAGTTTAAAAAAGGATTAGCGTATTATCCGTTCTTGAAAAGATTGAAGTTCAGGAGCCCTGATCCGTCATCTGACTCAGCTTTTTCTTCTCTGCGCTTCTGTCGTTCCTTTTTCCGCTTTCTCTTTTCCCGGGCTTTTTGCCTTTTCTTTTTCGTGTCTTTGGCGATGATGTAATGAGCAGAGAGGCCCGTTGAAAAAGTGAACCAATCAGAGTGATTGACTTCATAGGCGGGTTTGATGTCGGCTGAAATGACAATCGGTAGCCCCGGGAGCTTCATTTCAGCGCCGAGTATGGCGTCGTAGCCATAATAGTTTCCCTGTTCTTTTTGTTCTCCCAAATGCAAGCCGGCTCCGGTGTATATATTGAAGCCTTTGCCAATCAAAGGAAAATGTTGTTCAATGAGCAGCGTACTGCTGTACTGGCTGGGGTAGGCTGCGAAAATGCCTTCGAGTGTTGTTTTAGCAAATAGCTTCTGCTTTGCCGTGATGCCATAGTGCTCGTTGCCAAAGCGGACGCCGAGGGCAGTGGAGTATTTCTGTGCCTGGACTGAAACAGCCAGAAAAAGCAATGGGATAAATATTTTAGACATGGCTAGCTTTAACTTTTAACTGAACGACTTATTGGATCAGTTATTTTCTTACTGCCATGGTGTGTGCCATTATCTTGCCAATTAGCGCAGTTGTTTGATTATTTCTTCTAAAAGCTTTTGAATTTCTTTTTGTGAAGCTTCAATCGCTTCCGTGACTTCGGTGCTGGCACCACCCACTTCCATGTCTTTCACGCTGCCAAGTGCCTTCACGTACCAGTCGGCCCAGGCGCTGAGGATTTGAGTTTCTTCAGATGCACTGGCTCCGTCCTTTACGGCTTGCTTGCTCAACTCAGCTTCGGCATTCAGCCTGTTGGTGGCCGCATTCTTTATTTCGCTGATGATGGACAGAGCAGTTTGATGATCAGCGTTGACCAGGGTGAAAGCAGAGGCAAGAGCAGCGGTGGCCACATTCTTCTCGGTTGCTTTAGATACTTTGTCCAGCCGGTCGTTGTCAGTGTGGTAAAACTGGTCAGTGAAATGCCAAAGCAGCAAACCAGGGATGTTGGCTTCCAGAAAAGGCACGTGATCGCTGCCGCCTTCGAATGGGTTGTAGCTCACTTGCCAGTTGGCCTGAGTGCCTTGTTCCAAAAATCGATTCAATATGAAGTCGTTAAAATAGTGAGGTTTCATGTCGGCCATGGTCACATCGCCCGCTCCCCACTCGGTATGTTTGTCGTTGCCCCGTGTCCAGATGGCGCTGGGGTCGGGCATTTTTTCGATCAGGAACGAGCCTCCTGTCACCGCTGTGTTTTCTCCCACCATGTCGAGGCTGATGCCCCATTTGATATGAGAAGCCCTTAGCGAGTCTTCTTCTATGTAGCGCCTGGTGGAGACTATTTCGTCACCCCACAGAAATGTGATGGTTCTTTTCGGATCGAATTTGTTCTCCTTCATCAGTTTCGCCGTTACAGCTGCCATTTCTACCTGGGTGCCTGTGCCTGAGGCGTTGTCGTTGGCACCGGGCTCCTGCACATGGGCGCTGAATACCAGTCTTTCATCGGGCACTTGCGAACCTCTCACATTGGCCACCACGGTGAGTTCTTCGGAGGGGTAGATTTTAGTGTTGATTTTGATATTCAGCTCTGTCTTTCCCTTGGCCATAGCATTCTTCAGCTTCTCCCTTGCCTCCCACGACAAAGCCACGCACCAGGCATCTTTGCCTTCCTGATAAGGGATGCTCCTGAACTGAATAGACGTCACGTTTTTCTCGGGCTGGAGGTAATCCGGGTTGTTGTACGTAAGCAAAGCCAGGGCGCCACCTTTTTGAACGGCCTGTTCGAATGCCTGCCGGGGATTGGCATCTGCCAGGGCAATTTTTCCTTTTAAGCTTCCGGCTGCTATTCCCTCAATATCTTCAACAAAAACGACCTCTCCGCCAATGCCAGCCTCTGGGGTGCTGGTGGAGTAGATCGGCAGCATGTTTCTGTTGGTAGCGAAGCTAAGTAATGGGCTGGCGTCGCCTTTGATAGACAATTCCCCGTTCACTGGCTCCCAGGTGGGTTTGGATAATGCCCTTTTCTCGATACGGTAAACAAGCCTGTTGTCCTTTGTGGCGTTTTCTTCCGGCACATAGCCTGCTCTCTGCAATTCAGACACAATTCGGTAGATGCTGGAGTCGAAGCCTGTATTGCCAGCCAGTCGCCAGAATTGTTCCACGTAGGCAGTGGTTTCGTAAGCCAGGTCGCCGGTTACTTCCGGCCTCACCAGGTCAAAATAGGCGCTTGAAGGATTTGGCGTTTCAGTAGTTGGTTGAGCGCAACTCAATAAAATGAATGTGAGAGGGAATAGGGCAATGTTTTTCATGATCAAAGGTAAAAAATGGGAGTAGATATTAAACAAATGTTAGTTGCCATTCCAGGCTCCGTCGAAATTTCAATCAATTTCATTAAATTTGATTTATGGAAATGAAAGTAAAAATACCCTTTCAGCAGCTTCTCAGAGCAGTGCGGACATTGACCCCGGCAGAAAAATCCAAGTTGAGGGATGAGCTCAAGGAGGATATGGTGGAAAAAGATGACAAGTCATCATTTGTCGAGATGTTAATTGATGGGCCTGTCTTTTCAAAAGAAGAAATCAAAGTGATTGAATCCAACAGAAAAAGCATTGCAGCATGGCGGACAAAAGGCTAATGCTGGATTCTACAATCCTGATAGACTATTTTCGCAAGACGAACAAGAGCAATTCTCGTCTTGTCAATCATTTCAAATTATACGATCGGCTTTACATCTCCAGTGTAACCGAGTTTGAAGTAATTAATGGCGCTTCACCGGATCATACAGCATTCTGGGATCGCATGCTAGAGCGAATCACGATCCTTGAATTTGACAGCAAAGCGGCCCGAATGGCGGCCGAAATCGTAAAACAACTGAAGCACCTGCGCAAAAGCATTGACAAGCCCGACCTGTTTATTGCAGCCACTGCAATTGTTCATCAACTCACTTTGGATACGTCAAACAAGAAGCATTTTGTTCACATCCCGAATCTTGACCTACTTTCAGATTGATTTTAGGCGTGTGGGATCGGACTTGAAAAACCGAAACACCACACCCATATCAAAGCAAAGAGATTTGAAGAATTAGTCGCTTAGAAGTAATTCCTTCCACCACCAACCCGAGTCTTTCACTGTGCGCTGTTGCGTTTCGTAGTCGACATGCACAAGCCCGAAGCGGGGCTCGTAGCCTTCACTCCACTCGAAATTGTCGGTGAGGGTCCACACAAAATAGCCGTCAACGTCAACGCCTTCTTTTTTGGCACGGAGCACTTGCAGCAGGTATTCTTCGAAGAATTTGATGCGGCGACGGTCGTTCACTGCCCCATTGTTGATCTGGTCCGGCAGGCAAACACCATTTTCCGTCACCACTAGTTTTTTGATGCCCTCGTAGCTGCCAAAGCGCTTGAGCATGTGGTAAATGCCTTCCGGGAAGATTTCGAAATTCATGGAGTTCATTTCTACATTCCGCTTTGTGGCGGGCACTTCTTTGGCAAAGAGGCCGAGCGAAAACAAAGAGTATTTTGAAACGATGCGGAAGTAATTCTGAATGCCGATAAAGTCGAATTCGAACGGGAGCTTTTCCTCATCACCGGCCTTCATGAATTTTTCTATCCGTTTGAGGATAGGAACAGCCTTTGTTGGGTAACCAAGTCCCAACCCTGGCTCCACATACAGTCTGTTGAAAACGGCGTCCATCCGGTTGGCGGCTTCCACATTCCAGGGTAGTTTGTCTACAGGGTCTACGTGGGAGCAGGAATACGTAGTGCCTATGTTGGCATGAGGCACATTGTAGCGAACAATTCGCCCGCCCTCGGCCTGGCACATCGTTGTGTGATGCGCTGCACTAAGGAACGAGTCCAGTCCTTTTACGCCAGGGGCATGATAGCCAGCCATGTAACCCAGCCCGGTGAAAGCCATGGGCTCGTTGAGTACCATCCAGTTTTGTGCTTTGTCGCCATATTGTCTGGTCACCAGATCAACATATTCGGTGAACCACCCAATAATATCCCGGTTGGCCCAACCGCCATGGTCTTGCAGTGCCTGCGGTAAGTCCCAGTGATAGAGTGTGATCCACGGAGTGATGCCATTTTCCAGGCAGTAGTCAATCACCCGGTGGTAGAAGTCGACACCTTTGCTGTTGACGTGGCCAGTGCCGCTGGGAAGCAACCTTGGCCAGGCAATTGAAAACCTGAAGGAGTCGAACCCCATCAGTTTCACCAGGTCAATGTCTTGTTCGTAGCGATGGTAAAAGTCGGTGGCTACCTTGGCATGGTCACCTGTTTTGATTTTGCCTTTGGTGTGGGTAAACCGATCCCAAACCGACTCGCCTTTGCCATCTTTGTTCCAGGCACCCTCAGTTTGGAAAGCGGCGGTGGCAACTCCCCATGTGAAGTCATTGCCAAAATCAACCCGGCTGAAGGGGCGGATGTCTTCCAAAAGCTCATGATTGACGCTTGTTTTTGTTGTGCCCTTATTTAGCATTCTCGTGGGTCGACTTGGCTACGCTTTATATTGTTCGGTTTTCCTGAAGCAAACGGCAAAGATAAGGAGGATTATGAAGGCCAAAAATATGGAGGTGGTAAACCTGTTGATCCAGCTAAAATAATCGACAACAGAAAGTGCCAAAAGAATGCCAGGGAGGAAAAGAATGAGTGAGAGCATTTTTGAAAGGGAACCTTTTTGGATAAGAAGTGTACCGAGCCAGGCAAACACGGCGGCCAGCAGCCCCCACTTTGCCCAGGTGAATAGTGGTAGAAAATTAATGTAGGGGCTAAAGCTCATTCCGCCTTCCATGTACCCGGAGGTAATGCGAAGCATCATGATGTTTTCCAACAGGTCGCTGCTGAATATGACAAGCCCTGCCCAGGCCATGCTCTTTACCAGAGGCTGGTTGGAGACAACGCCGAGTTTGTAGATGAAAAATGCCAGAAAAGAGCTGTAAACGGCCATAAAAACGAAGTCGAAATAATTTACTCTGTCCAGCCCCAAAATTTCTTCTTTGTCCAATACTTCCAGTGTGTTAACCACATCCGATGACGAATGCACAAATTCGAGGGCTATAATCAGGCTTTTGTAGGGCTGTAGAGCCTTTTCGTTGGGCAGCGAAACACTCCTCATGAGTCCGAGGCAAACGACCAACGGTAAAATAAAAAGCCCAAGACTGCGAAGAGGATAGTTGGGATTATTGATCATTGAATTAATTTAGCGCACTTAAGATTTGAGGAACTCAAAGCTGATCTACAATATAAGCCATCTGTGGTTTAGTAGATGTAATTCAAACTAAACATTTAGATTTGTTCAAATAATCCGATAAATTCAAGCCTTCTAGATAAGACCAAAAACTAATAACTATGAAAAACCTGAAATCACTTCTTTTGCTTGCAGTAATTCCGTTCGTTGTTTCCTGTAGCTCAGGCGACAAAAAGGCTGCATCTGCTGAAGAAGCCACTAAGGAAACCGCCGTTGACAAAGTTGAAAAAGAATTTAACTACCCCATTCCTACCTCTTTCGAAGTAACTAAAATGCTTCAGGATGCGCAGGCAGGATTTGTCTTGGGAATAACCAATGATGCTGAAAATGCTGATCAGTATGTTACTGCATATAGCAAGGCAGTGAATCTGGGCGTTTATGGTGCCGATTTGAGCTACGCCAGTACTTACAACCGTCAGCAAGAGACAATGGATTTTCTTAACGCTTCCAGAAAGCTGATCCAGAGCCTCAATATCTCCTCTGGCTTTAGCATGGAAATGGCTCGCCGGGTGGAGAACAATCTTCAAAACAAGGACTCACTGATCAATATTATCACTGAGGCTTTCTACGACACCTACACTTTCCTTAACCGCAGCTCACAAGAAAGAACTTCGCTGCTAGTGCTTGCTGGTAGTGTGGTGGAAGGATTGTATATCTCATCGAACCTGGTTATCAGCAGTGGCTATGACCAAAAGCTGTTGGATGTTATCGCTGGCCAAAAGTCGCAAGTGTCGAAGCTGGTTGACTTACTTGGCGAATTTTCTGATGACGAGAATGTGCAAAAGGTGCTTCCAGCTCTTCAGGGAATCAAAGAAGCATATAGCAAAGTAGGCGATAAGCTGACAGCTGAGCAATTTGATGACTTGCAGGTAGCCATCGAATCAATCCGTACGCAGATAGTTACACCATAATTTAATTGCTTGAGTTAGTTCCTATTCCCCGGCTATGACCGAGTCGATTGTAAATGCATTAATGCATCTGTTCGCCATCATTGAGAGTGTCAAAGAGGACGATCAGTTTGACTCGGTTCAATTAGTGATTAAGCCTTATCTTAACAGGAGCCTGAACAACGAGGAGCTAACTCAAGCATATCTTGACCTCTACAATAATTACCTCTCTTTTCACAGAAGCCAACCCCGCACAGGCGACGAGGAAGCACTTCTGGCCACTGACGTAGAGAGTATTTTGCAGGTTACCAAAATCTGCAATCAGCTCAATCAGGAGCTTCTTCAGCATGAACGTATCATTGTATTTCTCCAGCTTCTGGAGCTCATTTTTGCCGACGGAAAAGTAACTGACCGAGAAGAACAGTTTGTTATGCTGGTGGGTATGAACTTCAGCATACCCAGCAAAGAAGTAAATGACATCAAGGCTTTTGTGCTTAACAAAGATGGCAAGGGCATGGACACCCAGCGGGGGCTGGTGATCGACAACCGTGCCACCGAATGGTCGGATGACATAGCCTGGATGATGAAAAAGAAGAAAGTGGCCGGGGCCACCGAGTTTCATCACATGCGGGTGGAAAACATGTTTGGGAAGATACTCGTGCTTCATATTGCAAGTATCAACACCTTCTTTTTCCGGTACGACGGCCCCCTCAACCTTTATGTAGAGAGCAACAAAATTGTCAAAAGTAAGTCGTATCAGCTCAAGCCCGGGTCTATAATCAAAGGCAAGACGATCAAGCCGATTTACGAAACTGAAATCACCAAAAAGTTTCTTGAAGACCATAAGCGGGGGCACATTGTCCTGACCGGGAGGAACCTCACCTTCCAATTCAAAAACAGCGACAATGGCATCCATCCCTTCAATTTTTCGGAAGAGTCGGGCACGCTGGTGGGCGTAATGGGTGGCAGTGGCGTGGGGAAGTCGACATTGCTGAACCTGCTGAATGGCAAAATTGAACCGACTGAGGGGAGAGTGACTCTGAACGGCTTTAGCATGGAAAATGCCGCCCGTTATGGAATGATAGGCTTTGTGCCACAGGACGATCTGTTGTTTGAGGAGCTCACAGTGTACCAAAACCTTTTCTTCAATGCGCAGATGTGCTTCAGCGAGTTTAGCAAGGAGCAGCTTGAGGAAACTGTTGACAAAGTGCTCCACGAGCTCGACTTGTATGAGATCAGAGACCTTCGGGTCGGCGATCCTTTGAACAAATCTATTTCAGGTGGGCAACGAAAAAGACTGAACATTGCCCTTGAGCTGCTGCGTGAACCAGCCTTGTTGTATGTGGATGAGCCAACCTCCGGCCTTTCCTCTATGGACTCTGAGAAGGTGATGTGGCTGCTTAAAGACCTGACCCGCAAGGGCAAGCTTGTTATTGTGATCATTCACCAGCCTTCGTCGGACATTTACAAGTTGTTTGATAAGCTCTGGATGCTGGACAGGGGCGGTTACCCCATCTACAATGGCAACCCTATTGATGCTGTTGTTTATTTCAAAAGCGAGAGTACGCAGGTAAATGCCACCGAAAGCGAGTGCCCGCATTGTGGCAACGTGATTCCCGAGCAGATTCTTCAGATCGTTGAAACGAAAACCATTGATGACGACGGGCGCCCTACGGCCGAAAGAAAAATCAAACCAAGCGATTGGTTTCATAAGTACAAAGAGAAGATTGAGCCGTTTGTTCCTCAGCTGCGTCACGACACGTCCATTCCCAAGTCCAATTTCAGGCTGCCCAGCTCACTCAAGCAGTTTTTGATTTATAGTAAGCGGAACGTGCTGTCGAAGGTGGCTAATAAGCAGTATATCCTTATCAACTTGTTGGAGGCACCTGTGCTGGCATTTATTCTTGGTTATTTTTCTAAGTACTCAAGCGGACTTGAGTATAACCTGGCGGAGAACAAGAACCTGCCGGTGTATCTCTTTATGGCGGTGGTGGTTTCCTTGTTTATTGGGATGTCGGTGAGTGCAGAGGAGATTTTCAAAGACCGAAAAATTATTGAACGGGAGTCGTTTCTCAACCTTAGCCGGTTCAGTTATATCAATTCCAAGGTGAGCTTTCTATTCACACTGTCGGCTTTTCAAATGCTGACATTTGTGGTTATAGGTAATTTTATCCTGGAAATCCATGGCCTTTCTCTCTACTACTGGCTGCTGCTTTTCTCTACGGCTTGCTTTGCCAACCTGGTGGGGCTTACCATATCGTCCGCTTTTAACTCGGTGATCACCATTTACATTTTGATTCCCTTCATTTTGGTGCCGCAGCTGCTGCTGGGAGGGGCCATGATCAAGTTCGATGACCTTCACAAGTCGCTTACGAACAGGGTCTATGTGCCATTTATCGGCGATGTGATGGCGTCACGATGGGCTTATGAGGCCATTGCGGTGGCACAGTTCAAGGAGAATGCCTATGAGAAGCATTTCTTTGAAGCGGAGAAAAAGATCAGTGCCGCTTCGTTCAATATCTCATTTAAAATTCCGGAACTAGAGGTCATCACTAACTCTCTGATGCAGGATGAGAACAAGGAATCAGAGAGTTTTGAGGCAAGGCTCGATATCCTCCGAAACGAACTGGACAGGCTGGGGAAAAAGGCAGAGATGCAGCCTTTTACGTTTGCTAATAACCTGACACCGAAGAGCTTTACACAAAATATTGGGAAAAATGTATTGAGTTACCTCGAATCGCTGACTAGGGCATTCACCGTTAAAATGGAAGATGCCGCCAATGAACAAGAAGGGATTTACAATGGATTGTCCCGAAGGATCGGAAAGGATGAGATTTTGGTTCTCAAAAAATCATCCTTCAACGAGGCACTGTCTGATATTTTATTGAACAGGAATGAAATTAAGGTACTCTATTATGGAGCCGACCAGCTGATTCAAAAGAAGGATCCCGTATTAATGGAGCCTGAGTCCAACCTGGGAAGAGCACATTTTTATGCTCCCGTGAAAATCTTTTTAGGCTACCGCATTGATACCTTCTGGTTCAACCTCATGGTACTGTGGTGCATGACCGGGCTGCTTTACGTGCTCCTGGTTAAAGATTTCTTTGGCAGGGCAATGAAAGGCGTATGGCGCACAAGGCTGCGCAAGGAATAGCCTAGCTTAACTCTTCAATGAGGTGTGTTTGCCCCAAAAAGGTGACCTTTTCCCCCTTCTTTTTTCCAAAAAACGCCTGCCCCAGTGGTGAGCCCGGTGAAATCACAAAGTAGTCTTTCCCATCAAGTGATACTTTGCCCAGGCTGGCAGCAAAGTAATAGTGCCCAAGCGACGTTTTGACCATGCTTCCCAACTGGACAGCGCCGGGCGTTTTGGATGGATCAATAGATTTTAATACTTGCAACAGCTTTTGGGCTTCGCCTGCTTGTGTTGCATTTTTCTCAATTTCCTGCTGCATCATGGCCCTCCCGGTTTCATACTTGTCGCCTGCACTGCTTTTCGTTTCTGAATTGGCAGCCTCCCTGGCCTCGGCAATAGCACTATTGGCGGTATCAATCCTTGACTTCACATGATCAATGCACGTTTGCAAAAGCTGTTGTTTGACTTCCATAGAGCGAAGGAAAAGTATTGATTTCAGATATTTTTTAAGGGAGAACTCAAATGTAAATAGAATTAAACATTTTTAAACTTTGGATTGCTCATTACCTTTGGTTTGGCGATTAGTATCAGACTATGAATAAAACCCTTATAAGATTCACATTCACCGCTCTTATTTTTTTAGGGCTAAACATAAAAACGTTTGGCCAGGGGTATGATATAAAAATAACTGTGGAAGGTATGCAGGACAGCGTGGCCTACCTGGGCTATGTGTTCGGCGATCAACGGTTTCTGACTGATACCACCCGGGCGACTGCTCCCGGCGTGTATCGTTTTACAGGAGCGAAGGAGCTGCCTACAGGCATCTACTTTCTTTACACCCCTAATTACTTTCTGGAGTTGATAGTAAAGGAGCAGAAGTTCAGCCTGAAGACTACCAAAGAGGGAGCCTTCCGAACCATGGAGGTGACATCATCGCCGGAGAACTTGGTGTTCAAAGAATTTCAATTGGGAATGGTGGAGCTTCAAACCCAGAAGCAAGCCATAAGAAAGAAGCTGGAGCAGGCTTCCACAGCAGCCGACTCTTCGGCTATTTTTGAAGAAGACAAGCAGGTAAATGAAAAACTGAATGACTTCAGGCAAAACCTCATTGCCAAGTATCCCGAATCGTTTGTAGCCAAGTTTGTACGCCTGATGGCATTGCCCGATGTGCCTGGCATACCTGAGTATAGCGAAGTGACCGATGACCTGGAAAGGGGCAGGTTGAAATACGAGTACTACAAAAGGAAGTATTTTGAAAGCATCGATTTTGATGATTCGGGACTGCTCAGGACGCCCGTATTGAAGTCGCCGGTTATCCATTTTCTCGACAAAGTGGTGATTCAGCATCCTGACACTATCAATGTGTCTGTAGACAAGATAATGACCAAAGTGCTTGATCAGCCCGATGCGTTCAGGTTTTGGCTGGTTACGCTGTTTAAAAAATACCAGGAGTCTAAAATCATGGGCATGGATGGTGTAATGGTGAACCTGGCAGAAAAGTATTACCTCACCGATAAGGCAGACTGGCTGAGCAATGAAGACAAAGAAAAACTTGCTGAGGAAGTGGAGTTTGTGAGCCCCAACCTTGTTGGTAAGCAGGCTCCCACTCTTCAATTGCTGGATACCTTGCTATCACCGATCAACCTGAGTCAGGTAAAGGCCGAGTTCACCATTCTCTTTTTTTATGACCCAAACTGTGGGCACTGCAAGAAGTCAACGCCGGTGCTTTTGGAAGAATACCATCGACTGAAAGACAGTGGAGTGGAAGTGATGGGCATCTGCATATCGACCGATATTGAGGAGTGGCGCCGGTTTGTATATGAGTATGAGCTCGATTGGATCAATGGCGCTGATCCTTACTTCAGAAGCAATATGCGCCGGGACTACAATGTAAGAACCACTCCGCAGGTTTATATACTCGATAAAAATAAAAAGATCATTGCTAAGAAGCTGGAGGTAGAACAGCTGGCAGGGTTTATTGAGCAATATCGGGCTGTGCAGCGCCCTGCTGGGGAGGATTAAATAGTATTAGTTGTGCTTGGGTTTTTTTTGCGCTAAATTTTTGGCTGAAACCTACTAACAATGACAACTCCCCGCTCCTTTGCAAGCTGTTTTGCTTTATTTATTCTTGTTTCCTTTCTTTTTTCATCGTGTGAAAAAGCTTCTGGCGACTACAGTGGCTGGCCTGCCTACGCCGGATCCAAAATGGGTGAAAGGTATTCTTCGAATGATCAAATCAACAAGCAGAATGTAAGTAAGCTACGGGAGGCCTGGCGCTACAGCACGGGAGACAAAGACCCAAAAAACCGGTCGCAAATCCAATGCAACCCAATCATTGTCGACGGGGTACTGTATGGCACTTCCGCAGAGTCAAAGCTATTTGCCCTGGACGCTGCGACTGGTGCGGAAAGGTGGGTTTTTGATCCTTTCAAGGAGACCCGGGAGCAGCTAACCGAGGACAGGTTTTGGTTTGCGGTGAACCGGGGAGTGATGTACTGGGCGGATGAAGCTGGTAACGATAGCCGTATTTATTACAGTATTGCTGAGAACCTGTATGCCGTAAATACAGAGACGGGCCAGCTGGTGAAAAGCTTTGGGAAAGGTGGGCATATTGATCTTAGGGAGCAGCTGGATACCGACCTGGATATCAGCAAAACGTATGCTTCTGGCACCACGCCCGGGGTTATTTTCAACGACCTGATCATCATGGGCATGCGGTTGTCGGAAGGGCCTGATGCCCTGCCCGGCCACATCAGGGCTTTTGATGTGAGAACCGGTGAGCGGAAATGGATCTTTCACACGATTCCTCATCCTGGCGAAAAAGGCTACGACACCTGGGAAGATCCTGATGCCTGGAAAAAAATAGGAGGAGCCAACGACTGGTCGGGTATGTCGTTGGACGAAGAACGGGGCATCGTTTTCGTATCGACTGGCACGGCCAACCCCGACTTTTACGGAGGCTTTCGCAAGGGCGAGAACCTTTTTGCCAATTGCGTCATAGCGCTGGACGCTGGCACGGGCAAATATATCTGGCACTATCAGGTGGTGCACCATGACCTGTGGGACAGGGATCTGGCTACCAATCCTATCCTTACCACTGTCAATCATGAAGGAAAAATGGTGGACGCTGTGGCGCAGATTACCAAGCACGGTTATGTTTTTCTTCTGGAGAGAGAAACAGGAGACCCGATCTTTCCGATTGAGGAGGTGCCGGTACCCACCTTCGCACTTGACGGTGAAGCGCCCTGGCCAACGCAGCCTGTGCCCACCCTGCCGGAGCCGTTTGCCCGGCAGTCGTTCACTGAAGCAGATGTGTATGGCACCACTCCGGAGGCTTATGCGTATCTGCTGGAGAAATTTAAGACAGTAAAATATAGTGAGGCATTTACGCCTCCAAGCAAAGAGGGCTCCTGGATTTTCCCTGGCTATGATGGCGGCGGAGAGTGGGGTGGGGCTTCGGTTGACCCTGAGTCGGGTATCCTGTATGTGAATTCCAGCGAAATGCCCTGGGCCTTGCACATGGTGGAGGCGCCCGCCACTAGCACAGGTGGCTCTTCTTTGAAGGGCATTGGTCAGGGTGTTTACAACAAGTATTGCATGTCGTGTCATGGGCCCGAAAGAAAGGGCAATGGAGCGGCTTATCCGTCGCTGATTGATTTGAACCAACGCTACAATAAAGCACAGCTGTCCACCCTCATTTCAACCGGCAAAAATATGATGCCAGCTTTCAAGCAAATTCCTGATGGGGAGCAGGAAGCCTTGATGGCGTTTGTGCTCGACTTGGAGGACAAGGAGGCGGTACCGGAAGTGGATGGCAATAAAATTCAGGCCCGGACACCCGAGATCCCCTTCAGGATGACTGGGTACAACCGCTTCATAGACGAAAACGGATATCCCGGCATTAAACCACCCTGGGGAACGCTGAACGCTGTTGACCTCAACACGGGCAAGCTGCTTTGGAAGAAGACGCTGGGAGAGTTGAAAGAATTGACTGAAAAGGGTATTCCGGCGACTGGCACTGAAAACTATGGAGGGCCCGTTTCCACCAAAGGCGGCCTGGTGTTTATTGCAGCCACCAAGGATGAAAAGATAAGGGCGTTCGACAAAGTAAGTGGCGAGGTGCTCTGGGAAGCTGACCTACCGGCCTCGGGCTTTGCTACTCCGGCTGTGTATATGGTGGATGGTAAGCAATACGTTGTGATCGCCTGCGGTGGTGGTAAAATCGGAGCAAAGTCGGGTGATGAATACGTGGCGTTTGCGTTGCCGGAGTAAGGCTAGCCGGGCATCAGGGCTTTGAGCGTTGCTTCCTTGTAGCTGGCACCGATAGGGATGCCCTTTTTTTCTATCATCACCATATTGCCCTCGATCACACGCACCCGGTTGATGGGCACAATGTATGATTTATGCACCCGCATAAACATGTGGGCGGGAAGTATTTCTTCCAGTCTTTTTAGCGACTCAAGGGCTATGATTCTTTTGCCATCGGCAGTAAAGTACGATACATACTCTCTCAACCCTTCAATGTATAGGATGTCTGCCAGTGGCAGCCTGTATATCTTGTGGTCAGCGTGAACTACAATAAAATCCGGCTGACTGGTGTTGCCTGAACTCCCCGTTTTATTGTGGAGGATCTTTGTGGCCTTGTTCACGCCGTGGAGGAATCGTTCAATGCTTACAGGCTTCACCAGGTAGTCCACTACATCGAGTTCATATCCCTCAAGTGCATATTCGGGGTAGGCTGTGGTGAAAATAACAACTGGCTTTTTTTCAAGTGACTTCAAAAATTGGATGCCGGTAAGATCTGGCATCTGAATGTCGAGAAACATGAGATCGACGGAAGTGGTCTGTAGAAGCTCCATGGCCTCCAGTGGACTTTTGAATGAACCTATGAGCTCCAGCGTCGGGATTTTGGACACGTATTCTTTGATCAGGGCCCTGGCCAGCTCTTCATCGTCGACGATGATGCAACGGATTTTGCTTGAGGGGCTCATGATAACAATATTTTCATCTCGACGGTAAACTCTTCGGCAGTGTCCCAGGTTTTTAGCTCATGCCGTCCAGGGTAAATAAGCTCAAGCCTTCTTTTGACGTTGGCTATGCCAATACCACCCTCTTTGTCTTTCGATTTCTTGTTAGCAGAAAGACTGTTTTGGCATCGGAAGGTGAGTAGGTCGGCTTCTACCTTCAGGTCGATACTGATTCTCCCCTTAGAGGTATCTTCAATATTGCCGTGTTTGAAGGCATTTTCCACAAACGGGGTAAGCAGCATGGGGGCTAAGTAAACATCTTCAGGCGTGTCGTATTCGAACTTTATGTTGTCCTTGATGTCGTTGTCTTTAAGAATGTAAATGGCGATGTAGTTGTTGATATAGGCAACCTCTTTCGATACCGGCACACGCTCTTTGTTCTCACTCTCGTAAATATTGTATTTCAGCATATCAGAGAGCTTCAGCACCACTTCGGGTGTTTTGTCGGACTTCAGTAGCGACAGTGTATAGATATTGTTCATCGCATTGAAAAGAAAGTGTGGATTGATCTGCGACTTAAGGAACCGAAGCTCGGAGTCCAACTTTTCACTTTTCAGCATCAGGGTTTCCTTTATTCTTTCGCTGGCAATTTGGGTCACTTTGTAAATGGTGGTTAGCAGGATGATGGTGCCTGTTTGGATGAACATCGGAAACCACATGATACGACGACTAAATCCAGGCTCAGCCCTGGCTCTAAACGACCATTCACCGTCTTCTGGTTGGTTTTGCATCCGCAGATTTTCGGACGGCATTCTGTTGTTAAATGGCTGCATCCGATCCGAAAAACCGTCTGGTTTATAGGCGTCGAGTAAGTTGATCTCATGGAAGAATGTAAGTATGGAGGCACCGATTATGATGAGGAGGATAATCAACGAGGCGGAGGCTGCTTTTGATTGACTGCTTACATATTTGGGTGTTAGCACAGCCATGTTAAAGTAAGCAAGGGGTATGATGACACTGAGGTTAATGACGCTTTGGGTAAGTGCCTTTTCAAAGGTGAAAGGGCCGTTGAGAACAAAGACATAGAATGAGAGAAAACCCAACCAAAAGGCTGCATGTGATAGATATGTCTTGATCGTAATCGGTTTTGGCATCGTCGCAATTTAAATAGGGTCGAAAGATACCCACCCAACTTATTATACTCAAACCTATTCAATCTACGCATCGATTTTATCACCCAACACATCGTAAATGCCTACCATCGTGAAGTTTATCTATGGCTTGTTTTAGGTAATCTTTTTTCGTTTCAGGCTTGTTTGTTGAGAAATAGCACTGCTTGGTTGAATAAATTTTCTTCACAGCAGGAACGTTCACTACTTCGCCAATCAATTCATAAAGGAGGGTGGATGAAAAAGGCGATGCTTTTGAGTGGTCTATTTTTCGGTTTCATTACAAGTCGGGCAGAACAGGTTTTTTTCACAGGTACGGTGAAGGATGCCTGCATAGACGTCCCATTGATTGGAGCCGTTGTCAGCTTGAGCGCATACCACGATAAAGCAGTTAAAACCAGTACAATCACGGACTTTAACGGAGCATTTTCCATAGCACTTCCCGCTGACGGAGACTTTTTACTTTGCGTCTCTTTTCCTGGGTATGTCAGTTTTAACAACCGAATCACCGGTAGTGATTGTGGGGAGAATATGAACATCGAACTTTCAGCAGACCTGATATTGGATGGAGGGAAAGCAAAAAAAGTTAAAAGAAAAAAGCGTAGAAGCGGCTTGCGGCTGGCTGTCGTGGACACGCCAGGGGAACAGTTCTATCGCAGCAAAGAAAACGACCCAATGGCACTTGCCAACTCCATGACAAGGAAGATGAGAAACAGACTTCAGTTGACACCCACGCAGGAAGCAGTGATTGAGCTAACCAACCAAAAGTATTTTTCCCGGGTCATTGAGCTACAATCAAACCCTGGCGACAGCACCTTCAACGCCAAATTATACCAAGTTAGAAAGTCCAGAAACCAACGACTGGAGGAACTGCTCACAGCATCGCAATATGAAAAGTGGTTGAGGTATTCGGACAGCGAACAGTAACGGAGCAGATTCTAAAATGGGTTAGCTGATGCTGGTCGTTGAGATTTTCGGATGGTTGGTTGAAAAAATTTCGGCACCCGGGCTTTCAGCATCAATTTTATTGAAGATTTCAATTTTCCAATTGTAGTAGGAGTGAGAAAAGGGTATGGGTATTAAGAAAATAGCTGGCAAGTTAAAAGTTATGGTTCTGCTGCTCGGTATTGCTGTGGCAATCGCCAGCTGTGTAGAGAATGACCTTCTGCCGGTGTCGGTAGATTTGATCGATGATATTACCCCCGACTTCATAATTATTGACACACTTACACTTGATGTGTCCACTGTTCGTCTCGATTCTTTTGTAACATCCGATACCGAACGTTTGCTGGTGGGACGTCATGAGGACGAATACATTGGGGAAATTACGTCGACCTCCTTTTTCGAAGTAGCCTACCAGGACTACTCGTTTTACCCGCCTGATGCTTCCCGGTTCGATAGCCTGACCCTTGTGCTCTACTACGACTATAATTACTTTGATACCCTTCAGACTCAAACTATCGATATCTACAGGTTAGCTGAAAACATCGAGTACAACGCCTATGGCACCGTTTACAACACTGCCGATTTTACGTTAGAAAAGGCTCCACTAACGAGCCACTCCTTTAAGCCAAGACCTAATACCACTGATTCTCTTGAGATTAGGCTTCCAGACAAACTAGGCAAGGAGTTGCTTCAAAAAGGGCTCACCAGTGCAGGCGAGCTTTTCAGCCTGGTTCTTTTTACTGATTTTCTCAAAGGATTTGCGCTGGTTCGCGGGGCAGGCAGTGAGGGTTTTTTAGGCTTTACAAAAGCCAATTCTAGTCTTAAGCTCTACTACTCGGACTACACCAACATACCCCCCACGCAGCTCACCTACAAGTTTCCCGTAAGCCAGGGCACGGTTTGTTTCAATAGGACAACCTTCAACCCAAAGTCAACGACCCTGCGAGGCCTTGAAAGCCAACTAGATGAGGTAAGCTCCGGTCTAACCAGCAATTACTCCTTTATCCAGGCGGGTGCCTACATAATGACAAAGGTGGAAATTCCACATATCGAGGAGCTTCTTATCCTGCCTGGCAGTGTGTACATACCCCACGCCGATTTGGTAATAAGGCCGGTAGCCGGAACCTACCGAAGCGGAACCAATACCAATCTGCCAACTTCTATTACCGGATATTATGGAAGCATTGACAATTATCCGCTGGGCGCATTTAACACCAGTAGTGAGTTTGTGCTTGATGACGAATTTGGGAAGGATACTTACTACCGCCTTGAAGTGACGGACCTGGTAAACAACCTGCTCGACACGGATCAGTCAAACGATTACTCCATTCTTTTGGGCCTTGACGAAAATGCGATGCTTTTTGGTGCAGGCAGGGTGTACTTGAAAGACGGTGCCTGGCAGGACGGTATGAAGCTCCAGGTATACTATATACCTCTAGATACGGATGAGAATTAAACACACATAGATGAATAAGATGAAATAGCCATATGGAAAGTCCATACCCAGCAGAATGAATAAAGTCGGAGAATAGTCGACTAGCGCTTCCAAAAGGTTTTGGCTATTCCATCTGGCCGCTAGAAAAATAAACTTTATACAGATGAAATGGATGAATTTAAGAATGAAATGGCTTCTTTTCCTGGGCCTGGGTATTATATCCACCGGATGTCTCGATGATAGTGAGGACGACGACTCACAGGGAAACTGGACCAAGGTGTCTGACTTTGAAGGAGTAACAAGAAGTGGCGCTGTTTCTTTCAGCATAGGAGAGAAGGCATATGTGGCTACTGGCTACACCGGCACAGAATACCTTAGCGATTTGTGGGAGTATGATCCGTCTTTGAACTTTTGGTTGAGAAAGGCAGATTTTCCTGGAGTGAAAAGAAGTGCCGCCGTCGCTTTTAGTGTCGCCGGAAAAGGTTATGTGGGTACCGGCTACGATGGATTAAATAATCTAGGCGATTTCTGGGAGTACGATCCTGCTACGGACACATGGACGCAAGTCGCTGACTTTGGCGGATCGGCCAGGTATGGCGCCGTTGCCTTTAATTCAAGCACCAATGGATACGTTGGTACTGGCTACGATGGCAATGACCTGAAGGACTTTTGGACCTACGACCCGGCTGCCAATGAGTGGACGCAGGTGATCAGTATAGGTGGATCCAAGCGGGTGGATGCAGTGGCATTCACTATCGACAACAAGGCATATGTAGGCACTGGCAGAAACAACGGTGTTTATCAGTACGATTTCTGGGCCTATGATATGGTGGCCGGGACGTGGCAGCAGATGCTGGATCTTGACGACGATGACGACTACCTGTTGGTTAGGCACAATGCTGTTGCTTTTAGCAGAGATGGCAAGGGGTATATCACGACGGGTAATTTTAGCGGCTTGCTGGTAAGCACCTGGGAATATAACCCTGTCACCGACCTTTGGTCCGAATATACGGGTATAGAAGGCCCCGCCAGGGAGGATGCAGTTGCATTTGTGGCAGGCAGCAGAATTTTTGTAACCACTGGACGGAGCTCCACAGTAAGGTTGGATGACATTTGGGAGTTCAAACCTGAAGAAGTGTACGACGAAGATCTTTGATGATGAAAGGCGTCATCCTAACATTTGTCTTACTTCTTTGCACCCTGGCTGTCGTTACGGGGCAGGATATTTATGGCTCGCCCTATAGTTACTATGGCATCGGCCAGCTGGTGACACAGGGCTCCGACATCAATACAGCCAAAGGAGGAACGGGCATTGGCAGTCGGCCGTGGTACGACTTAAACACCGCCAACCCGGCTGCCTATACAAGCCCGATTGTTCCGTCAAACTATATTTTCCTGGCCGATTATGCTTTTTCATTTCATGATTTCACCTTCAGCGACAGCCATTATAATTCGGTAGAAAGCTCCATCACCAACCTAACGATGTGGTTCAAGCCAATGAACAATCTGGGATTGGTGGTGGGTATGTCGCCCTACTCAAAAATGGGCTACAATATCAACGAGGTAAAAAACCTGGCTGGCTACGGCAATTACGATGTGTTGAACAAAGGCACAGGAGGGGTGAATCGCTATTATGTTGGGGCTGGTTATACGATTTGGAAGCGACTTTCTTTCGGCTTCAATGCCAACTACCTTTTTGGATCGCTACAGCGGGAAACGAAGGTGCAGCTGGACGAGCTGGACGAAACTTATGCCAGAGACCGGCTGTCTCTTGCCAACTTTGCTTTTGACTTTGGCATGCAGTATCAACAGAAATTCGGGAAGAATAGTTATATCAACGCTGGAGGCATATGGAAGAAAGGCACTCAGCTGAAAACTGTTCAAACCAACCAGCTCATCAACGCCGAAACGTCAAGTCTGCTCATCGGTTGGGATTCTTATCCTGATGATTATATAACCCCGGATGAATACGGAGTGGGGCTGGAGGTATCTCTATTCGACAAGGTGGCTGTCAGTGGCGATTTCCTCTATAAGGATTATTCGAAGGCTTTTCTCGGTAACGAGGTGACAATGCTTGATACCCGGAGGTTTTCCGGAGGCGTCGACTGGATGCCCAATCCGGCAAGTCAATCCTATTTTGGCAGAGCAGTTGTGAGGGCTGGCTTCTTCTATGAAACAAAACCCTGGAAGTTAACCGAGCAGCAGCTGGCTGGCTACGGGGTAACCGGCGGACTAAGCCTCCCCCTGAGCAATTATATGTCAAGAATTAATCTGGGCTTTGGCTGGGAACAAATGGGGACAAGCGCCACTGGAAGAGAGTCAGTTTACACAGTAAGTGTTGGCCTGAGCCTGCATGACAAATGGTTTCAAAAGCGGGCCTACGACTAGAAAATTTTGAGTTTGTAGACAACGAGTAAAGATTTATTCAAACCCTTACTCAATTGCAAAGACCACTGTGACATAACGGTGGTTTTTCTTTTTTTAAGCCTTTGCAAGGTGGACGGCTTTCTTCGTCAAATCATTCTATAACCTGCTCAACCAACTCCAGTCGCTTCACGACTTTGTTTTTCTCAAGTACCGTGCCGGGCGACAACACTGCGTTGGCCCCTACCTTGCAGTTGTCGCCTACCAGGGCACCGAATTTTGTGCTGCCGGTTTCAATAGCCCTGCTTTGATGCAGGACTCTTATTTGCTTGTCCGGTCTTTCATTATAATGATTGGCGATGACAGCGCCTGCTTCAAAGTTTACATTGCTTCCGATAATGCTGTCTCCAACGAAATTGAAATGAGCCAGGCTGCTGTGATCGAAAACGATGCTCGTTTTTACTTCACAGCCTGGTCCGATAGTCACTTCTTGCCCGAGGAAGACACCTCCACGCAGGTAAGCATGTGCCCCAATGAAGCTTTTCGGGCCAATAATAGCTGGCGCTTTGATGATAGCCCCTTTTTCAATTATTGCTGTTTTATGCACGGCAATACCCTCGTGTTTAGAAAAACCACTATCACAGGAAGCTAGCAAATCTGTGAGTATCTCCATTAGCCTTGAGGTAATTTGCCAGGGAGACAGGTTGTTATGCTTTTCAAAATGCGTATCAAATATTGCTATGTAGTCACCTATTGTCATTTTTGCTCGTTTCTTTACTAAAGAGGATGTCGCCCCTTGTTGACTGACTCAAATGAAGATATTAATTATTGCAACCACACTTATGGCTATCCAGATGATGTTAAGAACGGTATTTGGATAAGCTTTCTTGATATACGTGTAAACGGCCAATAAACCACTCCCAAGCAGGTTCAACAACTGAAACTCGAAGGATACTCCCTCCAAAAAACCGTAGCTCGTTAGCGCAAAGCCAGCCAATAGCAGAACAGCACCCACCCAGCCAAGTCCTTCAATCAGTATATTTTTCACAGTCATAAGTTAGAATGTAACCTTCTTTTCTTTTCGCCTGTAGGCGATTTCCTGGCCCTGTGGTGCCTGGAATTTCTCCGGGACGTGCTTTTTGATCTCTTCCATGAATGCTGTTATCATTCTTTTCTTCACAAAGTCACGACGGGTCATCAGACTAATGACCCGGAAAGGCTCAGGTGCAGCGAAACGTTTGAGCTTCATGGCATCGCTTTCTTTGAGCTGCAAAGTGCTCAGCTCGGGTAAAATCGTTATCCCAAGGTTTTTATCGGCAAGGTTTCTCAGCGTTTCCAGGCTGCCAGAGGTGAATTCAAGGGTGTTTTCCTTCTTGTCCCGCAATTCACAGAACTGAATGATTTGCGAACGAAAGCAGTGGCTCTCTTCAAGCAGCAGCAGCTCATTGGGGTCAATGTCTTCTGCCAGTAATAGCTCTTTGTCAAACTTTCTTGCCGAGTACACCACAAAAGGCTCATAGTACAGGGGAAAGGCGTTGAAAAGCTTAGTGTCGTCGGGGCTTACAAGTATTCCGGCATCCAGTTTTCCTTCATCCAGCTTTTCAAGTATTTCTTCTGTGACATGCTCTGAGATTTTCAGCTTGATATGAGGGTACCGGATCGTAAACTCATAGATAAAAAGGGGGAGCAGGTAAGGAGCGATGGTAGGGATGATGCCAATTTGCAAGTCGCCGGCAATCGTGTTCTTTTTTTCCTGCACCAGCTCCTGTATTTTGTGTACCTCCTGCAAAATGAGCCTGGCCTGACTAATCAGGATTTTACCCGTTTCAGTGGGGACCACAGGGTATTTGCTCCGGTCAAAAATTTTTATGTCATATTCTGACTCCAGCTTTTGGATCATCATGCTCAACGTAGGCTGAGTGACGTGGCACTGATCTGACGCTTTTGAAAAGCTTCTCTCGTTATCGAGTGCTACTATGTACTCAAGTTGCTGTAGGTTCATTAAATCATGTTTTCTGCAATATAGATCATATCTATTTAATCATAAAAAAAATCAGTTTGAATTATAACTATATCAACAGTACATTTGTGCTGTAGAAGCATAGATAATATTAGTTACCCAGCTAATAAAGTAGGTGTTTATAAGGAGTAGCCGGTAGGCTGCTCCTTTTCACTAAAAGCGAAAAAGGAATGGATTTTTTTCATTCGATACGACAAGGTGATCTTGCTGGTGTGAAGGCGATGGCAACAGCGGAAAGTTCGCTGCTGACAAGGCCAGATGCCCGTGGCTTTACACCCCTTGTATTAGCGACCTATAGCGACCAGATCGAAATCGCAAGGTTTCTGCTTTCAAGTGGTGTCGATGTAAATGCTATTGACGCTGCCGGTAACACTGCATTGATGGGCGTTTGCTTTAAGGGCAATGCTGAAATAGTGGAATTGCTTCTTGAGCATGGAGCTGATGTAAACATTCAGAACAAGCAAGGAGCCTCTGCCCTTATTTATGCCACCACCTTTGGTCAGGTTGAAATTGCAAAACTCTTGCTGGATGCTGGGGCCGACAAGCAATTGAAGGACAACAAAGGGAACACAGCCCTGACCCACGCTCAGGCACACGGAGCGGAAGCGCTTGTGAAACTGCTCGCATAAAAAAAGCTCCCAGGTTAACTCTGGAAGCCTTTATTTCCTTCATTCTGTTCTCCAGCCGCTTAGGGTCTTTCTTCTTGTAATGAAAGGATCCAGTTGGCTATTTTCATCGCATCTTCGTCTGATACTTGTGGCATTGGAGGCATTTCCGTAGAATAGCCAGGCCAGTTTTCGGGTTTAGGTACCCTGATAAGATCCACAATCTGTTTTGCAGTGTATCTTCTGGCTGCGATGTCTTTATAAGCCGGCCCAACCTGCCTTTTGTCAACCTGATGGCATGCAAGGCAAGTGTTTTTGGCCAGAATTGGCTTGATCTCCTCAGTCGTCAGCACAGCGTTGGCTGAAGCCTTGGGAGTTGCTGGTTTTGCAGCGACTTTTTTAGGCGCTACCTTTTTAGAAGCCGATGACCGTTTGGTGCTCACCTCCGTCATGTTCAATTTAGCACCTGCCGGAATATTATTCAAAGTGTAGTAACCAGTGCCGTGGAGCACCGATGATCCATTTGCAGACTTTATCCCCGGCAGATTGATCTCATGTACATAATATTGGCGGAGGTTGTCAACCACAAGTCTTACACTCATGCCATCGTCGGCTACCTTCACGCCTTTAATGCCGAGTTTTTCTGTATTAATAGGCGGGCTTCCATAAACAGAGTGGTACTTGTAAATGAAAGACTGTCCGGCGTATGAGTCGAGGTCTTCCGCAGTGGTTTTGTCGACTGGCTGAGTGAAACGAATCTCAAAGCCGTCGGGCATGGCTTTCACGGTTTGCATTTCGAAGGGAGTCTCGCCTGTCCACACCACACGTTCAAGGCCAGATGTAGTGCTTCCTGCCGAGCCCCAACCCCTGTTGGTTTCTCCAACGAAGAGCGAACCATCATGGCCCCAGCTCATGCGAAGCACGCCCGATTGGAAATCTTTGATAAAGTCGAAGGCCACACCCTGGTAGTCTCCGTTCACTTTTTCAAGGCTTACCCTCATGATTTTGCTTTGACCCTGGTCGCCAATCAAAAGCTGATTTTTGAATGGGCCAAAGCTGGCGTCGTCACCTATCTCAAGAATTTCTGAATTCGAAATGCCCAGGATACCATGAGGCAACCATACCGCTGGCAGCGTAATCTCAGGTACCGCTTCTTTTGCATGATACAGCATTTCCGGGTTTTTCTCATCGGCGTTATTTTCCGGCTTGAGGTACCGGCCATCTACTTGCTCTCTTTCGTCATGCACTTTAGCATAGAATTCTTTAGCGGAAACAGTTACGGGAGATTCCGCTCTGTCGGCCCATTTCAAACCTGCCGGATGCCCGGTGAAGCTTCCTTTTTTGATATGCCATATACCTCCAGAGCCAATCCAATCACCCTGGTTGTCGGCATAGAATAGTTCTCCGTTGATCATTCCTAGTCCAGCGGGTGATCGCATGCCAGTAGCCCATGGCTCCATATCGCCTTCTGGTGAAATACGCATGATCCAGCCTCTCCACGGCACTCTGCTTTCACCTCTCCACCACTCCTGGTCGCCAAAGGCCACATTGCCTGATACGAACATGCTTCCGTCAGGGGCTATTTTGGGGCCATAAGAGTATTCATGGTAGTGACCTGATACGGGCCAGGCATAGATGGTTTCATACACATCGGCCCGCCCGTCGCCGTTGGTGTCCTGCAGCTTTGTGAGCTCACCTCGCTGTGCTGTCAACAGGGCATTCTCTTTGAAAGTCAGTCCCAGTGGCTCGTGAAGGCCGCTGGCGAAAAGGGTAAAGGAAGGCAAGTTGCTATTCCTCATGTACGGATCCTCTACTATCCAAACATCACCTCGCCTCGTAGCGAGGGCCACCCTTCCGTCAGGAAGCGTTGTGATGCCACCTACTTCGAGGAGCATGGTCTCCGGTGTGGGGATGGTAATGATCTTGTAGAAGTCGCTTTCTTCAGCTTCCTGCGAGAAAGCGTTGAATCCAACAAGCAGGGCTATTAATGAGATGTATTTTTTCATGATTTCTTTCAGATTTTATTACCAAACAATTTGATAAACAACCGAACCAGTTGCTGGCACCAGGAGCTCTTTTGTGGCCCCCTTGTCGGCAATAGTGGCCTCCTGTGCTGATTTCAGCTCTATGTAGTAGTCAAAGCCGTCGATGGCATAGGCTCCATTATCCAGTTTTCTAATCTGGCTGCCTTCGGCTATTCTGACCTGGCTGCCTGTCGGCGCATTTTCAACAGATATTTCCCTTTGAAGCACTTTTCCTTCTTCCACCAGCTTGCTCTTATCTTTCACGCTCGCTCCGCTGTAAGTATAGAGAAAGGTTGGAAGGCCATCGCCATCAAGGGTGTACCCGCTGCTTCTGAAATCAGGGATGTTGTTTAGCTCAAGGTTGGCACTGCTTTGTCCAGGCAATACCAGTGTTGGCTTGCTGGTCAGGTACTCCACCACACCAATTGGCCAGAATGAGCCGTCACCTCTGTCGTGCCACATCGGTGTTGCGTCAATGAAACCACCTCTCCAAAGGCACACTACGCTACCACTTTTCATGTCGTAGATGTAGTTAAGACCGGCAGGATTACCCACGGCAATGGTATGCGTAAGCCTTTGGCTTCTGTCTCTCTTGAAATCAAGAAATGCTCTCAACAGCCTTGGACTATTACCAGTTTCGACAATAATCGGAGAGGCCACGTTGCTGGCAGGAGGGAAAGAGCTAAAGGCGTGCAATGCCTGAGGGTAGCTGTTGGAGCTTTCTACCCACAGTCCCATGTTTGGACTCGCCCAGCTCACATATTTAAAGTAGGTAATTTCAGCCGAATGGGTGCCTTTTGTAAGCTTTACGGGCTTTCCACCTCGCTCATAATAGTTGGAAATCGTTTGCCCATCAATGACCAGCTTCATTGCATTGCCGGTATTGGCGCTGAAAGTGTAAGTGTCGTCAGCTGGTATTTCCAGGGCTCCGTAATATTTTACAGCAAACTCGTTGTCCTTCTTTGCTACTTCCCAGGTCAGCTGCTCTGTTGAGCCTATCGAAGTCGGCTTCAGGTCTTTAAAATCCTTCTCACTTTCAAAATGGCCATCAAAAACCTCATAATTGATGCCTGTTAGCGACACGTTAGCTGGCTTTAGTAATCTGTAGCGAATGTTTCTGAAAGCCACCGGGCCATGATCTCCCTGGATCATCAAGGGCCCTTCTGCTACTTCCTTGTCATTAATCGGGCCGCCCGTAAGGCGTGGTACTTCAAGGTTGTCGTGAATGCGCACACCATTTAGCTCCACAAATACAAACCGGGCATTTTCTACTTTTTCACCTGCGGAATTGAACCGGGGAGCCTGGAAAGAAATTTTAATTGTTTGCCAAAGGCCAGGGGCTTTTGCCGCATTTACCCGGGGTGCCTTTCCGGCATAAGCCTTTGCTGGCTCATTTTCCCAGTTGCGATAAATACCTCCAATGTCTCCAAAGCCAGGGTTTTTCACCCCCCAGCTGTCAAGGAGCTGTACTTCGTAGTTGCCCTGAAGGTAGATGCCAGAGTTGGACCCTTTGGGAATCATGACCTCAAGCTCCAGCTCAATATCGCCATGAGTCCAGTTGGTGACCAGGTTATCTTTTTTCTGGTCGTCGTTGAAATTGAGGAGGATGCCCTGCCCGGAAGTATACTTTACTGGATGCTCCGGCTCAGGTGCGGCCTTACTCTTTTTCTTCTTTTTGCCTGTTTCAACTGGCGGTGCCTCATGGTGAATGGATAGGTTTCTGTCCATCGTTACGTCGCCAACTATCATCCAGTTGCCGGCCTGAGCCTTGAACGCTGACAGGTCATTTAGCGGGAGTGTTTTGTATCCTTCCTGAGCCCAGCCAGCGTATGCTGCCAACCAGAGAGTCAGTGAGAATGTTAGTCGTTTCATCATATGTATCAGTAGTTATAATTTCTGAGTAGCAAAAGTGGGCTTTACTTAGCCCATAAAACAAGCCATTGTATGTACCTAAATAGGCGGGGCTGAAATTAGGCTGAAATATGAATTTTGGCAAAAAATGGAAGGAAATGTGGCGCTCGCAATTGTAAAATAGAGTAAAAACCATCAAAGAAAAGGGCTGCCTTCCGATTCTTTAAAATTCGGAAAGCAGCCCCAAAAGAGAACTGACGTTACTATATAAAATCTACTTTTTGAGCAGCTTGAATCTTTGCGTTTGATTTTTCGATTCGAGTACTAAAACGTAAATGCCTGCACTGAGATTTCCCGGCAGAAGGATAGCGCTGAAAAAGTCACCACGTCTGTCGGCTAACCCTTCGCCTCGCAAGATCAAAGCCCCATTGAGGTCGGTCATATAATAGTATATCGGAGAGTTTTTCTCAAGACCCCTGGCAGCAATATTTATATCCGACTGGAGCGGGTTGGGGTATGCATTGATGGAAGGAGTTTCCTTCTGAATCCTGATGGAAGCAACCTTGCTGTAGTCAAACTGGCCATCAAAGTCAATTTGCCTGATCCTGTAGTAGGATGTTCCCCAGAATGGCTGGAAGTCAGTGAACGCATAATCCTGCCTGTTGGTCGTGGTACCAGCGCCGTTTACTTCGCCAATTTTCTGATACACCATGCCATCCTCAGAGCGCTCAATTTCGAATAAATCATTGTTAGTTTCGGAGCCTGTGGCCCAGTCGAGTATCGCAACGCCATTTAACTCAGTAGCGCTAAAGCTTAAAAATTCGACCGGGAGTGGGGTTGTATCTTCGTCGGTCGTGCCAAAAGTCACGAACTTGGTACTATAACTAAGGGGTCCGGCAGTCATTGAGCCTCCTGTTGGCGAGCCGCTAGGAGCGCTCGTGGTGGTGATCATGTCCCACAGGGTTCCCGACCAAAATGCCATTCTAAGATTGCTGATGGTACTTTGAACATCAGACTGGCTTGTCCATGACAGTTTAACGCTTGAACTGGCAGGTGAGGGTACACTGATCATCCAGTATTCATTATCGCTCACTTTCACAATGCCGTCGGCAGGGTCAACTGCTGTCACGGGGCCAATGGCGGACGCTCCTCCATTGTAATATTCTACTATCCAATCCTTGGTGCCTACATAGCCAGTCGGGGCCTTGATTTGCATTTCACCGCTTCTGGATCCCTTACCCACCGGAAAGGTGTAGGATGAAACGTTTGGTGGCAGCACTCTCACAAACGGCCCGTTCACGTACCTGGCTGAGCTAAACCCAAACAATGTGCCATTAAGTGTTAATCTAAGCGTGTTATCGGTATTGGTAGTTATGAGTCCATTTGTGAAGATAAGCTGTCCATCTACATCCACATCTGCATTGGCACTAATTCCCCTGGCGGCGTCAGTGTTGTTGACAATGGTGACTCCGTTTGCATTATTGATTTCAAGTTTATTAAATGCATTGGTTCCAGTGAAGTTGCCTGACACACTCTGGGCAGCAGGGCCTCTCAGTACTATTTTGCTTGCTCCACCACCATTGTCGAAGCTTGAGTTATCGGACTTGTATATGTTTCCATACACTGAAGTCGAATTATTGCCGTCTGGAACCACCACTTTAACTGTTCCTAGTATCTCCAGGTCTTCACACACTTTAAGTGTATTGTTATTGGGTACAGTCCTGTCGCCGGCGCCGGAAAAAACCAGCCTTCTGACATTTGGTATATCGTTGAGCACAGCGTAAGAACCACTACCAGCAAACTCAAGGCCGCCTCCGCCAATGCAATTAGCATCCGGAAAGAATTCCTGATAGTCTCCTGTGGGGAACGCTACAGAACTTCCGTCAGAGGTGAGTTTCAAGGTGCCGGCACCGGCTACAAAGCCGAGGTTGTGGTTGGAAAAACCTGAGGCAATTTCCAGTGTTGCACCCGCCTCAATTGTCGTTTTCCTGATCCGGATATTATTGGAATTCAGAACCAGGGTGTAGCCAGACTTAACGACAATATCTGACGAGGAGCCAGGGGCTGGTGACGTCCCCTCCTGGTAGGAGGCGTCGCTGTAATAATTGCCAGACGAAGCCAGTTCGTATGTTGTAAAGGAAGGAACCATATCAGGTATGGCGGCACCGCAGAGCAATGAGGAGCCATTGTTCTGTAAGGTCACACCAGCAGTATATATACCCTCAAGGGTTCCGTCAGTATTGGAATTGAGAGGGTAGACGATTCTCAAATTGTTTTCGTCAAATTCAGACTCCGTAAATACTTTGTCCCAGAATGATCCAAGGTTATAAAGTCTTGCAGGCCCGTAATTGGCTACTGTATAGGGGGCGGTTACCGAAAAGTCGGCTGCATCATAATACATTTCCAGCGTGCCATTGAGGCCTGTTACGCCGCTCGATTTGATAATCCAATAGTATTGCAGTACGTTGTCGGAGTCAACTATCTCGGGATCGGTGCAGGCTCCAGCCGTTTCTGCGTCCTCGGCAATGGGGGCCAAATCTGCAACCGGCCTGAGGGTAATATAGCTGGCAGAAATATCGTTCACCGTTATCACAGCTGGCGTATATGATGTAAGACCGACTGGAAAGGTGAAAGTGGTGTTGCCTGCTGTAATCGTTGGAAAAATCTTTCTCAAGCCAAAGTCTTTAATGGAGCTGTTGGTCTGAATCATCCTGTGCACGTTAAAGTCTGTATAGGCTTTTCCACCGCTTCCATTTTCTATGGTTGACGTCTCAGGAATGATAAGAAGGTTACCTCCAATATCAAGTACTCCGGTGGTGAGAACGAGCTTTTGGTCTACCTGAAAGTTTTCGTCAGTATCAGTGATGATAAGCCCTGCTGCGTTATTAAGGTTTACAACCCCAAAATAGCTTAGTCCTGAAGAAGACCTGCCAAGGTTTTGTTTCTCTGTCCCATTAAAAACTATTCCAGGCCCTGCTGCTGCGCTTATATGTGTGGCGTCGTGCAGTAGATCCTTCTTAATGTTGAAGGCGTAAGTGGAAGTGTTCAGCGTGCCAGCCAGGATGTCGGCATTATTTGCAACAGTCACGGACTTTGCAAGTACAAGTGAGCCTGATCCTGACTTTTCAAGATTCCAAAAAGTGGTAGTTCCAGAGCCCGATATCGTTCCAGTGGAAGAGGTTGGGAAGAAGGTCGTTTGGTTGTTGGCAATCGTGCCAGCCGAAACAAATGTACCATCGTTTACAATGCCCTCATTTACCGTCAGATCCAGGCCATTGGCATTAAATGTACTCCCCGTAGTGATGGACAGGTTGTCAACGGTGAGCGGTGCTGTGTATATTTTAGCCGTCACGTTGGCAGACCCAATCCGCAGTGTTTCAAGATTGATGCTGGAGTAAATGCCGAAGTTCGTTTGCGAAGCGGGCGTATCTGCATTTCCAAGAGTAATTGTGGAGCCATCGGTTATACTGCTTGTAGCCGGGGAAAGTCGAACTGTTGGTACCGATGTTGAGTTGAGGTGGCGAACTACGGTAAAAGACTCTCCTGCTGCTTCGTCAATATCAAGATTGAACTCGCTTCCGGGGTTGATCACCTCAAATACTCCCCTTGTGGTGGTTGGAACTGCGTTCTTTCCAAATACTGCAACACCTCCAGTTTGCGTGTACTTAAGAATGTCCGAAGTTGATGTGGTGCTTCTCCTTACCTGAGAACCTACTGTCAGATTGCCTGCAGAAAGTTCGATGGATGCATTTCCAGAAGCTGAGTACTCTATAAAGTTGTTGACTCCAACGCCGCCATCCATGTTCAGCGAGCCGCCACTGATGACGAGTGGTCCGTCAAGTATAATACCAGTGTTGGCGCCGTTTACCCTGGCTACACCTTGTTGGATTTCTAAGCCGCCAGATCCGGAGGTCGCTTCAGTATTGAGGGAATTCGGCAGAAGGAAATTACCGCCTCCACTTGAGAGTGTCACATCGATTAGTGGGTCATTCAATACAAGTTTCCCATTAACTATTTCAATGGCCTTGGCCGCAGTATTGGTTGCACCGCTTAGTGTAAAATTGTCATTAAATGTGAAGCTGGCAGATGGGTTTTCCTTCTTATTGATGGCTATTCTGTACAGCTGGGGGGTATTGCCACTAGTTGTGGTGAGTGACCCTGAAATGTTTCCATTCAAAGTGAGATGGATATTTGACTCGCCATTTCCTCCGAAGATCAACCCATTGCCGTTAGGAGTAATAGTGGTGTTGCTGCCTGTGGTGTTTAGCACTATGTTGCCGCCTACCAATAAACTATGGTTAACTGTGCCACCACTTTGTGCCCTGATCACGCTACCGCCAGTAGCTGCCGCCCCCGATGAATTACCCACATAGACATTTCCGGCCACAGTAACTGTGCGGGCTGTTCCCGAGTTTTGCAGCCTTAGCTCTCCTCCTCCAACATTAGAAACCAGAGGCGCCAGGTACAAATTGCCATTGATCGTGGCATTGCCGCCGGCTCCATTTCCAAGAATGAGATTGGAATTTCCTTGAATTTCAAGATTTTGGTTGGTAGTAAAATCTTTGGTAATCGTCAGTTCTCTGTCATTAACTCCCCAGCCATCCGTGCTTATCATCAGGTTGGGCATTTCGTCTGGGATATTGTTGATAGTGTAAGTTTCGTATCCCTCATACAAAAGATAGGCGGAATCCTGTGAAACAAAATCTCCCATATCTATGCTCGCAAAACTAGGGTCTTTTCTTGTGTCAGGTCCGAATCCACGTATTCGTATTGTGCCTTCTCCCTCAATTGTTTTCGCAGCTATTATTCCGGTAGAACTCCATGTCAAAGTAGGTCTAAATTGGAAGATGTTAACACCCCCAAGTTCCGCCAGGTATTTTCTGGCCACAGGAGCGTTGCCCGACCCATCTGTCATTTGCTGGAAGATAAGCCTCGCTGCCTCCAGATTACCGGTCTCTATTCTTGCAGAGTGGGGGTAACCCCGGTAGGTAGTTTTAGGGTCGTCGTAAGGGAAAAAGCCAATAATTGCAACGTCTCCGGGCCCTGGGGTGGCGGGTGAATCAGGGTTGGTACTTAGGTGTGGATTGGCGCTGTTGAAGCCAGGCTGATCAGAGCGGGTCCAGGTATTGGCAGTTTCCCATCTCGGCTGCGTGCCCGTAAGGTCACGACCCTTCGTGTAGTACACGAGAGGTGTGCCCGCAAATCTTGAAGTCTCTCCCGCAGTAAAATTCGCATTGGCCAACGGAAAACCTACAAAGCCTGCTTGAGAAAACTCTCCTCCGGTACTTGTTCCATTAAAAGTGATGTAGCGGGTAGCATTGTTTTGGTTTGTGTTTTGATAAGCAGATGTGACAATGTCCGTCAGGTCACTTACAGGGTTAGACTCGTAGGCCCTTGTAAAGGGCGTCTCATCAAGAACATAGCCAGGCACATAGTTTTCCTCTAAACCCGCAGGTTCTAAGCTAGGCCGGTCTACACCAGCAGTTACACTGTTTGCTGCCCTGTAATAGAAGCGAAAAGCCACATTTGGTACTACCGTAAAGTCACTGTGCCTCACTCTCCAGTAGTGTTGAAGTACTTGTCCTCCCGACAGATCCGTTAATTGCAGCTCGCCTGAGACTACGTTGATCTGGACATAGCCATCGTCGGAAAAGTCCTTCACTTTCATTTGGGCTGGTCTCGAGTAGAAAGTAGTACCACCATCGAGCGTAAATCCAACCGGAAAAGTGATAGGGGCGGTATTGTTTAGCCTCGACGTTTCATCTTCTGTTATCGTGTTGCCTCTTACCTTGAGCTTGAGGCCACCATCACTGGGGTTTCCGTCGGTAAAGACGAGGATGTTTCCGGTAATGCCTTCGTTGTTTACTCTAATGACGCTTGTGTTGGCTACGTCACTATTAAAGAAGTTTCCTCCGCCATTGTTGATGTTCCATATCTCATCAATGGTCAAAGTGTGGTTTTTTACATAAACCCTGCCGTTAAGGTATTCTACTCTTTCGAAAAGAACATCGCTATTCAATTCGACTGTAGTAGCCGCCCCCACGTTGAACCTGATGTTTCCGAAGATTGCATCATTCGTCGTAGTGATGGTAACTGGCGGGTCTTCTCTGAAGCGAATTTGTGCGGTGGGGGGTGTGCCAGAGGCTGTTGGGTATGGGCCTGCGCTGAAGTAAGTTCCCAGACGGTCGTTGTTGGTGATAGCTCCCCAAATCCTCAGCGTATAAGCATTTTGATCCATCGTTCCGGATAGCACAGAAATGTCTCCGTTAACGTCCAGTCTGATTCCACCAGTGTTTCCCGTTCTCGCCACCAGCCTGAGCTCATTGCCGCTGGTTCTGTTGAGCACCACGCTACCAGTTTCTAGCTGCCCGATTCCGTTCGTTACCCCGTAGTAGACAGTGTCGACAGTAGAAGTGCCAATCGTCTGATTGAAAAAGGTAGTGTTATAACTTGTTGGCAGATCTGCAATACCGTCATAAGGAGCAACGCCCCCAAACACAGCCTGGTAAGTAGAGTTTCTCCCAATATAGAAGGAGCCACCAACATATACGTCATTGTTATTGATAGCAGATGTGATAGGTGCAAATACAACGGGGTAGTTTCCCAGCGGGTTGTTGTGATAGGTGTCGCTGTATCCGTGGATTATGAGGTCGTTAAGTGCTACCAGAGGCTGTGCAGTGACGGATGGCTCATCTAAGCCTCCTCCGGTACCTGATGTAGTGCCGATGAGGGCGATATTGCCCACTGAAGCTGCGGTAGCTCTCATTTTTACATTGTAGAAAGGAGCCCTGGATGTAACTCGGTATTCGGTGGTTGTGCTTGACTGGAAAGTGACCGTGCCACCAGTTACCACCTGATTACCAGGGTCGCAGTTGATAAATATACTTCCTCTGAGGCTGGAGGTGCCTAAATTGTTTCTGCCATTCACAATCAGATCGCCACCGGTCATTACAAATACATTACCTGTATAGGTAAGGGAGAATAGGGCGTAGTCAGCATTGACTGACCCGCCGCCATTGATGGTAACAGTACCACCATTTTGTTCGTACGTTCCTTGAGCAGAAAGGCCGTTTACCGATGTTCTGAACGCTGCCATATAAACAGTACCACCATCGACTTTCAGCTTTCCGGCGTCTCTCAGAGTTAAGCCGCTTCCAACGGAAGCTATTAGCTTTCCTGACGTAACTTCTACAGTTCCATAAGGCACAATGGCCGTGCCGCCGGTTTTGGCCACAAACCCTCCGTCAATCTGAAGCTTTGCCGTTTTTGGGATTGAGTAATTTCCGGTAGTATTAATTACAGGGACTGCTACGTTAACCCCCAGTTTTACCGTTCCTTTGATAAGGGCGAAAGCGTTCAGGTTGGATGTTGCCGCAGTTATGTCCGAGTTGACATCGTAGTTGGCTCTTCCGAGCAATCGGAAATAAGCACTGTCCGGCGCTTGAATGGAAAGCGTGAAGGATTCGTCTGTTCCTTTGTCGATAACAATTCTTGAGAAATAGGTCAGGTTGTTGCAGTCGACGGTCTGATCTTTGGTGGCGCTATTGAAAAAGGTGTTGACCCTGCCCGTTACATCGTCCGTAGTGTAGTAGGCTGTCGATGGGCTGTATCTGGCCGCCAAGGAAGCAAAGTCTGTCCGGTTAGTGAAGTATGACTGACCATCGTTGGTGAAGTTGCCCGAAATGGTAAATGAATGAGTAGCGTTGGCATTTGCTGTAGTTATGCTTCCTATCCTGGTACTGCCGTTGTCTTCCACTATTACGTCGCCGCCAACGGTGAGGCTTCTGGCTGTGGTAGTGCCGTCGCCAAACTGAAACTTTCCGTTTCTAACGGTGAGGGTTCCATAGAGGCTGTAGTTGGAAGCGAGAATGACCTTGTCAGTGGCCGCTGCTTTGTCGATCCGCAGATTCTTGAAGGTTCTTGCAACTGCTAATGTCATGTCCCCTGCGCCAGCCATGATCAAAGTTCCGCCGTTGTCGGGGTCAGAAAAGCCGATATTCCCTGTTGTAATACCCGCTGGGAAGTTGGTGGTGCCGCCATTTCCCTGAAGCCTGATCTGACCGTTGCCGTTTATCGTTTTGAAGTTGTGACCAGTGGAAGTTGTAAGATACAGGTTGCCACGCACCTCCATAGAATTGACGGTTATGTTATTTGTGCCTGGCTGAACGGTCACCGTTCTGCCTGGTCTGATAATTACATCGTCTTCGGCACCAGGGATGTTGTTGCCGGGGTTCTTTACGATAGGTGCTGTGGAAGCGTCCAGCGTCCAGGTAGCTGAATTCGACCAGTCGCCGTCCTGAAACACATACCATGTTTTCGATGTAAGCTGAGTTCCTTTCCCTAATGTATAATATCCGGATTTAAACCTTGAGGCCGGAATAGAAACCACCACTTTATCGCCACTTTCAAGAGAATATTTGTCCACATATATGCTCGTGAAATTAGCGGAGACATCACTTCTGTAAAGCAGAACATATTCGTTGAGGTTACCTGAGTAGGTGAGTCCGGCATCGCCAAAGTCGAAAAGTAACTCTGCATTGACACCGCCTCCGTTGACTACCCCAGACTGGCTTACTTCTGCGTACCAACTTCTTGCCCAACGTGAGGTAACACCAGCTCCGATTTGGGTGGCAAGCCCGTCGGCATGTGCTGTGCCATCGTGAGCAAAAGCAACAAACTCTCCGGCGTCCAGTGAGCTGTTTACTTCTCTTATCTGCAATGCGTCGGAAGTGGCAGAAGTCACCTTGACGGTGCCGTCTACTGTCCCCAGTCCTCTGTATTGAGTGAAGTAAGAAGTATTGTAGGTGCCCAGGTTGCCAAAAATATCGTTTGTGGTCAGGTTGATCCCATATTTGTGACCAAGCATGTTTTCAATAATGACCCTTTGCGGGGCGCTTACTGCTCCATTGTAGATGATGACCTCCGCAATATCGCCTGGAAAGCTTCGGTTGTCGCTAAGGTTGAAATTTCCAATATATAATGGTGATGCATTGTCTGGCAAAGGAGTTGTTACATTGGCGCCACTGCTTGTTACAGAGTTTCTATTGAGGAAGAACTTGTTGCCGGCCAGCGTGTGATCATAAGTGGTTGAGATAACGTAATTGGTGTTATCGGTGACGCTTACATTGGCCGTACCGCCATCGCTGATATCGGCACTGATGCTGCCGGAGTTTCTAAATAGTCGGTAAGACTGATTGGCTCCAACTCCCGTTCTTTTGTTTAAAATCCCCTGGACGCCGCTATTTTCGGTTCTTATTACTAAAAAGAAACTCATAGCCGACGACCAATCCAGCAGTGAATTGTCATTTACCGCCAAATTATAGTTGGTGCTGCCCGTTGGTCCAAAATTAATGGATGGCTTGTTGTTCAGGTTGGAATTGCTTGCAGTATAGGTTGGCTGCCATGTGCCATTTGCCTGGGCAGCATTCAGCCCGTTGCCAGATTGATCGGCCCACGCACTTACTTTACCGCTTGACTGGGTAATACCTGCATCGGCTTTCAACCACAGTACGTTTCGGGGAGCAATTGAACCATCGCCACTACCAATGCCCGCCGGGCCGGTTTGGGCGTAGGTATTGGAAAATGCGCCAAGTAATGAAAGGAAGGTGGCAGCGACAAAAACATTTCTCATAGAAGCTAGAATGACTTACTTAAATCGGAAAAGGTATCAAAAGCGGATTAAAAGGGTAAGTTTATAATACTACATTCAAAATTAGACAATTCTAATATAGTGCCGGAGCAGTTGGTAGAAGAATTGCCAGTATTCGTCGAATTTTCGGACAAAAAAGTACATGACAATGAGTTTTGATTATCGAAAAAGTATGTCTTGATTTTTGGCGACACTAAGATTTTGAGCTTTGATAAGATGTGCGGAGATTGTTATATTTTGAACATAAGTACTGAATTTGGAAACGATGAGCTGATTCTGAGCCCGCCAGCTTAGCTAATGATTCAAGTAACACGCTCATTTTTCCATAAAAAATGGTAGAAATATTACATCAGTTAGTTGATCGTCTGTCGTTGGTACGGAAATGGGACTATTTCTACCTGTTTTAGGGGAGGTTTATGCCGGTATCGCTGAGTTATTTTTCCAGGAGAATTTGAATCAGGGAAATGACCTTGATTGGGGTAGTTACAGGTAAATCTATATTTCTTGGAGATTACCCTTTAAACCCAATATCCCAAGTGGTCATAAAAAGCAAAAGGCCCAAGCCTGTCCGACTGGAGACGCCCGGCCGGGCGAGACGCATTGAACCAGTTTTGCTTTTTTATTGCCGCCTATTTGCTGAATCGAATAACGTTCCTTTTGAGTTTTATACCCCAGGTTTTCCGCTTGATCCAAAATCCCTCAATTGTTGGCGACAATAAAAAAGCACTTACGATTTTCATTTGTAAGTGCTTGATTATCAGTTGTGGGCCCACCTGGGCTTCCGCCGGTGGGCGGATAGACTTCTCGCCCAGAGTAATGTACAAAACAAGAAAAGCACCTCTCGATGAAGAAGTGCTTTCGTTTCTAAATTTAGTGGGCCCACCTGGGCTCGAACCAGGGACCACCTGATTATGAGTCAGGTATTTTATGATTTCATCTGGATATAAATTCCTTCTAATTTCTATTAAAACCAATATTTTACTTTCTTCTTTCCAAATGAAATCATAAATTGTTGGCGAAATGTTGGCGAAAAAATATGGCAATCACATTAAGGTATAGTATTGATACACGAACCAAACTCAAGAGCGGAAAGTACCAGCTTCGACTAAGGATAATTTATAACAGGTCCGACTCCTTTATTCCCACAGGGTTTCACTTAACTAAAGAAGAGTGGGATCAAAAAAAGGAGATTGTGCGAAGCACCTCCACAACGCTGACTAACACGACAAGATTCAATAATAAGCTGGCCAAGGACAAAGCAGAGCTAATGGATAAGATTGTTGGGCTTGAGACAGCCGGAAAGCTTCACGGGCTGAGGGCTGTTGATATCAAGGAGCTTGTTTATGCAAAGCCTAGTGAGACATACACTGTTTTATCCTTTATTGACATGGAGATGCAAAGTCTGATTGAGGAGGGGAGAGTGGGAACAGCGAGAACTTTGCGAGACCTGAAGAACAAACTCATCAAATTTCACGGAAGCAAGAGTGCGTTGCATTTTGCAGACATCAACTATGCATTTTTGAGAAATCTTGAGAAGACCCACTTGGCAGCAGGTTCCAACAGGGGCTCATTGGGAGTTTACATGAGAACACTCAGAGCAATTTTCAATAAGGCGATAAAGCATGGTATTGTGAAAGAGGAACTTTATCCTTTTAAGCAATATACTATCCGGAAATCAGAGCCATTTCGCAGAGCACTCCAGGAAGAGGATTTGAAAACGATCATTGGCGCTAATCTTAAAAAAGGGAGTGCCCTTTCGAAAGCTCGGGACTTCTATTTGGCTAGTATCTATTTAAGAGGTGTGAACTGGATGGACATGGCCCTAATGAAAATTAGCGATATAGAAGGAGATTTTGAGCGCATTAATTATAAAAGGCACAAAACAGGCAAGCCATTTAGTGTTAAGGTTATTCCGCAAGTCAGGCAGATTCTTCAAAACCTGAATGGCGACCTTAATTACAAATCAAATCAGTACCTATTTCCCATCCTTAAGCCGGAGGATGAAGGCAACCGGATACCTCTAAAGATTGAGAACAGAAGAAGAAAGCTAAATAAGACCTTAAAGGAATTAGCAGGCCAACTTGAGATAAAAACTTTCACTATTTACTCCGCCCGCCATACTTGGGCAACGCTCAGCAAAAGAAAAGGCATACCTACTGCAGGTATTCAAGAAGGCCTCGGTCATGCGACAGAGCAGCAGACTCAGACCTATCTTGATTCCTTTGGTAGCGAAGTGCTAGACAGGTATAATGATATGGTTTTTGGAAATCTATAGCCACACCGCAAGAATTTGAGCTTGTTTGCATTTTTTGACTACCATCCGTTACAAAAGGCAATCGAAACCGATGCCTGTGGGTTGCTGGAGGTTGTTTGTGCGTATTTGAGGGCGGGGTTAGTAATACTAGTATCTCAGCTACCCACAGCAAATAAATTTAGTCCAACGTATCCGTCCAGTAAACCCATTAGCTATGCTGACTGGGTGGGTTTGTACATTTCCCAGATATTAGGCAGGAGCTGGTAGAGGTTCTTTTGCTTTTGCGACTGAATTCTTTCGAGCACATCGGTGAGCCATAGCAATTCGTTGATCGCATTCCTCTTGCAGGTGGTCATAAAGGAATACATGGCAGCGGTCATATCGGCAGCATCATGTGATTCAGCGAATAGATAATTCTTTCTGCCTACCGCCACTGCTCTGATGGCAATTTCCACAAGATTGTTTCAATCTCTATTTGCCCATGTTGTGCATAGGCAGATAAGCCTTTCCATCTGGACAAACTGTAGGCGATGGCTTGGCCTAACGGGCTGCTGGGCAAAATGGTTTGCTCATGCCCTTTCGTCCGCTCTTCAATTTTGTTGAGCACTGGGACAGCCTCTTGCTGCCTCCGCTCTGTGCGTTGCCCCAAGGGAGGCTTTCATCACGCATGCTCTGTTCTAGTTTATAGAGTTGGCTCATAAGCTCAGCGCATGACTGGGCGTCCCCCAACAACTTACGTCGGCCATGAGCCATGCGATACTCTAACATAACCTGAGCATGATTGCTGTACAAGCTTTCATACCCCCAAAAACCATCAGTTTGAATAACGGCTGAATATCCGGCCAGCACCACTTTGGGGCCGCTTCTGTCACGGCCTTTCTGGTAATCAAACAACACCAATTTTTCGGCAGGAGCAATATAGACCCACATGGACCCTTTGTGGATGCCGTTTTTGTCCTGCTTACCCTTGCACCTTAATAGATGCCTCATCTACCTGTAGATATTTCTGGTTGATCGCCAGTAGCTTGATTCGCTCCTAGATCGGAGCCAAATGCTTCCACCCTTTCATCATCCAGTCGGAAGCTGTAGAAGCTGGGATATTGACCCCCAGTCTGAGGTATTTGTCTATCTGGCGGTGAAGGGGTAAGCCGTATACGTATTTATCAAGGATCATCTGAGCAATAACCCGGTCTGAAGAGATGCCTTTCTCAACCACCCGGTCTGGAATCTGGCCTAATGCAATGCCTTGGCCGTTTGGACTGGCATATTTAGGGCGTACATAACGCTTTACATAAAACTCTGCAGGGACAAGGTCAAGCACCTCGGGGACCTCTTCACCTATTTTAACACAGCCACTTACAACTTCTGATGGCTCAATGACGATGGTTTCCATACGCAGGTTTTCAGGCAATGGCATACGGCCTGTTCCCTTGGCTCGCTTCTTTGGGGCTTTCTTTTAAGCAACAACTACTGCCTGTCCGGAATGCCCCTCTTGTTGCTCCTGTGTGGTGCCCAGGTCAAAGAGGTTCATTTGAGAAAGGTCAGCATCCTGCACTGGAAGCTTTTCGCTCTTCTTGCCAAAAAGGTATCGGGGGAATTTATCCAACTCAAAACGAAGCTGGGTGATCTGCTTGTCTTTAGAAGAGACAATTTGGAGGTGTTCTTCCTCTTTTTTTGGAGATGATCAACAGCGATTCTTCGTAGAGTTTTTTGTAGTCTCCGACCGGGCCTGTCGCTGTGTTTTCCATGCATCTAAAACGGCATTTCAGCTATTTATAGGCACTTTTTAATACTAAAACTTAGTCTGTTTTTACGCTGTTTTTAAGGCGCTGTAACGCTTGCGTAGGCGCACTGTTTTCAGCGTTACCCCCTCCATGAGCAGGGTCAGCTAATGGCTTGTAATGGCTGGCTTATCGCCCGTCGGCCACCGCAGCGGCAGACCGTTCAAAAGTGCCCCGCTCCAGTCTTTTGATGTAAAGAGCAAATCCGTCCCTGTCCCATTGTAGCCAACGAACTTGATTACCACGCTTGCCCAGAAAACAAAAACATCTCAGCGAATCACGGCCTAGCTCACTGCCAACCAGGCCAGCACGAGAGTAGATCCCGAAGCGCATGTCACTGGGGGATCGGTACAAAAAGTAACAACAGCTATGGGATATAGCCAGCATACTACCTGCCTGTCAGTCTGGTAGACTCTGTCAGGCTTTTTAGTAGCCCGATATAGGAACTGCCCAGATTCTGAAAAGAACTGTATAATTCCAGACGAACTCCGGAAGGATACTGAATGGCGGCCATTAACTCCCCCTTATTGTTGTAAGATGGTGGAGGCAGGGGATGAAAACCTGAAGCTGAGCCTGTCTGCAAGGTGAGCCTTTTCAAACTTCCTGATCCAGTAATAAAAAGTTGCCAGAGGGATACCCGGAATTGCTGCGAACTCTGCCTTGCTTTTTCCAGACTCCTGCTACTGATCATAGAGGCCAAGCATCTGCTCGTCGTCATGCCTTTTCATGGCACAAGATTAGCCAGACTAGCCTAATTTTGAAATATGCGATTCATCGGACGGATACCTTGAGGCTCGATTGTTAATGTCAGAAAAATGGATAAGGTCAGGAAATGATCGATACAGGTAATCGAAACAAACTAGCTAACGCATATATCAAGATATGTGCTTCAACTTTGGTTGATGTTTATTGCCCAACAAAACGCCAAAACTGCTTTTAAAAATGATCAAGATCATGCCCGGCATTTGACCCTCGTCACAAACGAGGGCTTACATTCTTAGTAATTTTGAGCTTAGTAGATGGCGATGACATGTTATTTTCATGCAAGGAGTAGAAAACAACCGGACGAGTGAAAGAGCAAACGAAATGAATTCATGAAAGTATGCTCCAATGTGTAAACATAAGCATCCATGGCCTATTTGTTATCAATAATGCTAGTGATTTTAAATGTAATATCAAATACAAAGCACATGAAAGCCTTAAAAATTGCTTTAGCTATTGTGGCGGCATCAACTATCGTTTCCTGCCATATGAACAATGAACTAGACCACCCTGTTCTATCGGGCCAAGTGGCAGGTACCTACAATGGGACGCTGAGATCAAGCTTGTTACAGACCGAAATGTCGGCAACGACTGAAATTACTTCAATTAATGATTATACGATTGAGGTTCACTGTTACAGTGCTGATGTTGATACCACATTTTCCCTTGAACTATACCCCGACGGAGATATTATGAGATCATGCTTCACGGACAGCGATTTCCGCAATCGGTATGGTCACAACATATCGGCCAATCATCACATGATGGGAAGACTGGGCAACTGGACCTCCTGGCAACAGCATATGACAGCAGAGCATGACGTCGGCGATGAGCACTTCGGCAATTTCGATATAAAATCCAGGACATTCAACTACACGTTTGATTTTCTGAGTGCTGATGGGGGCTACTCGCAGTATTTCACTGGCCAAAGATAACCGGGAGCCGTTCACGGCAAACGTTTAAACGGTAAGCAGAGCTTGTAATTTTAGACTGCTCCTTGAAGGGACGAAAATCAACTCAAAGCAATTGCTTTGTGATGCACATTTCTATCAGTCACTGTAACAATCAATGCGCTGCTTACCTTCAAATACTTATTTTTGCTCTCTATCATCCTACATTTTGGTGGAATGGGTCAGGGTAGGCAGCAACAGATTGCAACAACCCCTGCAAGCAACTGAGGTAATAATACCCCGACAACGATCGTAATCTCTGACCTGCCTAGATATGATATAAATCATTTTCTCAGCCAAAACACGTCATACTATGCCGCAAAATGACTCGCTACATTTGAAATGCAATGGGTTGGAGGAAATCGCAGCAAGTCATTCATACTAAAGGCAGCCTAATTAGCAACGAACCCCTCTCATTACAATCAATTTGGATTTTACCGATCTGATAAATTCTTTAAATTTTTGCATTATCCATGATCATTAGAAAATTACGTAAAGCACAAATGCAACTGGCTCTTAGCCTGGTTGTCGCTCTTTCGGGAGTATTTGTCTGCAATTCTCTCTGTGATCTCGGCATTCTGGATATAAGAATGCACTCAGGCAAATCCACCGATGTAGCCCATAACCATGAAGGAACAGGTGGTCATGGTCATACGGATATTAATAGTAATCACCATGCCGATCACAGCTCAGATGACGCAAATCATAACGATAAACACGCCTATCAAAGCGATCTGCAACAACAGCAGGACAAAGATGAATGCTGTGATGAGGAGACAAGCCTGCTGCTGGCCAGCCTCGTCAAATATGACGTACAGAAATTTGAAACCGAGAAAGTCCCCGTATTACTTTATGTGGCCGTCTGCGACGTCAGGTTTACAATTTTTTCTGTCAATAAGAACATAAGTCTTTTTCAACTAAACAGTTCGCTTTCCCCGCCCATAAGAGGGGCTTTTAGGCGCATTCTGTATCAGTCCTTCCTCTGCTAGATAAGCAATATTGATTATTCGGAATTCCTCCGGAGTAGGAGATTCTATGTCTCATTTTTTAGTTAAATCAATATTGTCATGCAAACTATCACAATACAAATAAAAAACATGGTGTGCCCCAGGTGCATCCATGCGGTTAAGCAGATCCTTCTTGAGATGGGCATACCATTCACTGAAGTGAATCTAGGTTATGCGACCCTCAAAACTAATGAGCTCCCTGACCTTGACCGGATCAATGAAAAGCTGGAGAAGCTTGAGCTGGGCTTGATCAGGAACCAGAATGCACTCACCGTCAAAGGGATCACTGAGGCTGCCCGTAGCTATATGGAGAATATCAACTTGCTGGGCCGAAAAGAAAAGCTCTCCGACTACATTTCAAAAGAACTCGGAAAGAATTATCACCAGCTTAGCAAGCTATACAGCCAATATTGCGGCATCACCATTGAGCAGTACTTTATTGATCTGCGAACCAATAAAGTTAAGGAACTTATCAAGCAGGGTGAGCTCAACTTTAGTCAGATCGCCATCACCGTGGGGTGCAGCAGTATCTACTACCTGTCCGGGCAATTCAAAAAATGCACCGGTTTGTCCCTTACGGAGTACAGAACGAAATGGGAAGAAGAGGTCAGAAAATCCTTTACTAAGGCAATATCTGAAAAACCAGTGCCCGATGAATGCGGATGCAGGGAATGCCATTGTGGTGAGGCTCAAGCTGAACTCCCAAAGGAAATAGGTTTGGCACCACTTGACTTGCGTACCAAGGGGAGCTATGGATTGGGGAGGATGCATGAAGGCCATCGGGAGTATAATGCTTTTGTAAACCTATAGCTAAAATGAAGACTTTAAATGCAGGATTGAAGACATTTCAATCCATACAGGGCTATTTTATAGCTGATCGCAGGACGCTCCACTTTATCCAATTAAATCGATGTTTGTGGGACCGAGCAAGTGTCATCTCAAAAATTGGTACACTTCATTTAACCAACCATATTCCTGACACCAGATTGAATGAGGTCCAGGAGAGGTTTCTTAGAGATGATGTACGGACCGGGATTGAGAAACAAACAATTGAGCTATTTGACATTTTGTGTGAGGACTTGTCATTCATTCGTGAAATAAAGTACGTCGTCTCGTATCTCCTATGTGCTCACGATCCCTTGATCTTCCCAATTTGGGATTCCAGAAGAAACCAGATTTTTCAATGGGAGGCACGACGAGAAGTCACCTCTTACAATGAATTGAAGGAAAAAATTGATCAATGCAGATCAACAAATGGGTGTGAAGCACTAGACTACTTCGAGTTCAACAAACTATTGTGGCTATGTGAATGATGACTATGAAACTGTATCATAAAAATCATCAAATAATGCTCACTAGATGTTTAGCTACGGGTCTGTTTGCCCTGGTTTTATCGGGTTGTTTTGCTCAGAAATATTATACAACCGAAAAGGGAAACGTCCATGCATATTTTAAATATCATGACACATTCGAAGGGGCGGCTAGCAATGAAGCAGAGGTTATTTTCAATCGAGATTCTAAAACGATTTGGGTGACTATCCGTTGTTCAGCCCTCAGTACTGGAAACAGGAGAATAGATCGGCATCTTTTTAGGAAAAACGGGCATGAGTTTGTCGTAAAAACTGTGATCCCACTTACAGGAATTCTTTACGATAAGGAAGAGGTATTACAGCTTTCGTTGAACGGACGGATATTCAATAAGGTGAAAGGAGAATCACTGAGCCTCTCTGGAAAGTTTGACTTCAGCCAAGCCGAGTCCAGTGAGACATTCGATTTTCACCTGTATTTCGGCATCGATAGCAAATGGATGGGAGATCGGTTTTTGCAGCATTCCGATTATCCCGTGATCAATATTCAAGTGGCAGCAAAATTGGCACCGGTCACTGAAATGAAGTAATTGAGCTTGCTGAAGATAAGCTTTTGTAGGGTTGAAATTCGTTAAACTTTAGTCAAAACTTCATGAGACATGGGCAGCTTCTGCCCGTTAATCAAGCAAAGGAAATACATTATACTGAGGAAGAATTAGCCTGGTTTTCGCTAATTCTTCTTGAGATATGTAAAAGATAAATCAAGTAAGTATGATCTATAAAAATAGCCTCATTTTAGTTGGTATCGTTGCGGTGGTCGTTTCCTGCAATGTTTATAAAGAAGTCCAAGTCTTCCAAAATAAGGAAGTTGATTTTGGACAATATAAGTCATTCGCATGGCTACCTGAAACGGACCAACCAGGTGATACTGCGACTGCAGACGATTTTATTAGAAAAAGAACCCGAAATTATTTTCGGCACTGCATTAGCCAACGTGCTCTTAGACCCGACACAGTTAATCCCCAGCTTTTGCTGAGTATCGAATGGCTCAGTCATTCCAGAGAAATTAATTTACCTCCAATTTATGATCTGCCGGAGTTCTTCGATGTTGGATATTACTATGGTCCGGCTCCTGATTACACTGGCCGAAAGCTCACCAGTAAAGCCGGTCATTCGAATTTATATTTAAAACCCGAAAGTTTTCAATATATACATGGTGGCGTCAAATTCACGGTCATCGATAGGCAAACCAACCAGGTGATATGGGAAGGGGTTGCTCAAGGGGATTTGTACGGCGAAAAGGTAATATATGAGGATTTACATCCAGCCATTCACAAGATGATGAGGAAGTTTCCATTAGAAGTCCTGGAAAATGATAACAATTGACAAAAGGAAAAAAGACAAGGTGACCAACTACGAGGTTTCGATAGGAGATCCGAACCCATTGGGAGCGACAGTGGAAATGTCAGGTGTAAATTTTAGTATTTACTCCAAAAATGCGGTAAGGATTGATCTGTGCCTCTTTGAAAACGAGGACGATGGAGAGCCCTTTCAAACAGTCTCTCTTAAGTCCTCCGCAAATCATAGTTTCCATTTTTGGCACGTATTTATCAGCGATTTGCCTGTGGGTACTCTTTACGGTTACAAAGTTCATGGGCCTTTTGAACCCGCTAGTGGGCTCAGGTTTGACCCGTCCAAGTTGCTGCTAGATCCTTACGCCAGGGCAGTTGTTACACCAAAAACATATCGCAGATCATCATTTATTGAATTTGGGCAAATGGAACCAGGATATGGCCGGAGCATGAAATGCGTTGTAGTTGACCCGAAAGCGTTTGACTGGAATGGTGACCAACATGTGCACCACCCCTATTCACGGTCAGTTATCTATGAATTGCATGTGAGGGGATTTACTCGTAATCCAAATTCTAAAATAGAAAAGTCGAAACAAGGCACTTACACGGGCATCGTGAAAAAAATACCCTATCTGAAAAAACTGGGTATCACTACGGTTGAACTATTGCCCGTCGTCCAGTTTGATAGCCAGGATACCGTCAACGAGTCCCTCGCCAACTACTGGGGCTATTCCCCGATTGCTTTTTTCGCACCACACAATGGGTACTGCTTTTGTGACCACCCTAATGTGATAGCGGATGAATTTCGAAATATGGTAAAGGCTTTCCATAGGGCAAATATTGAAGTGATTTTGGATGTTGTATTTAATCATACCGCTGAAGGAAATGAGTTTGGACCAAAACTCTCCTTCAAAGGCCTTCAAAATGACACCTACTATATCTTAAATCGCGAATCGGGATGTTTTATGGATTTTACTGGGTGCGGCAATACCCTAAATACGAATCATTCTGTAGTGCGCCGATTGATTATGGACACTTTGAGAAGGTGGGTGGTCGAAATGCACGTCGACGGATTCCGCTTTGATCTGGCCTCGATCATGTCTCGAGACGAACATGGAAATCCAATGAAAAATCCTCCGATTCTGTGGGAAATAGAATCCGATCCTGTGCTGGCTAGCACGAAGATCATAGCTGAAGCATGGGATGCAGGAGGACTCTACCAGGTAGGATCATTCGTCGGCGACAAATGGGCCGAATGGAACGGACGATTCAGGGACGACATCAGGCGCTTTCTGAGAGGAGACAATGGAGCTGTCAGTGATTTTGCAAATCGCATCGCTGGCAGTCCTGACCTTTACAACAAACCCTTTCGGGATCCAAACCGGAGCATCAACATGGTCACGTGTCATGACGGATTTACGCTCAATGACCTGGTGAGTTATAATCATAAGCACAATGAGCCCAACGGGGAAAACAACCGGGACGGGTGTAACGAGAATTATTCCTGGAATCATGGGGTGGAGGGGCCAACTTGTGATCCTGAAATTGAAGCCTTGCGTCTGAGACAGATCAAAAACTTTATGGTGTTACTCTTGTTTTCTCAGGGCACACCCATGATCTCAATGGGAGACGAGGTAAGACGTACGCAAGGCGGAAACAATAATACCTATTGCCAGGACAATGAATTGAGTTGGTTTGACTGGAACCTGGTGGAGAAAAACAAGGATTTGCTCACTTTTGTACAGCATTTGATTCGGTTCAACCAGTCCCAAAAGATATTCAGAATGGAAAGATTCTGGGGGGAAAAGCCTGAAAGAGGGAGTGAATGCATCACCTGGCATGGCGTGAAACTCTTTGGGCCGGACTGGAGCGACCATTCCCATTCCTTAGCCTATCAACTCAAAGAAGAGTTTGGAGACTATCAATACCATTTCATGGTCAATGCCTGGCACCAACATTTGACTTTCGAATTACCCCAAACCGATCATCAGTGGTACAGGATCGTAGATACATTTCATGATGATTCATTTAGCCCGTTTGGGAGGAGCCCGGTGGTCGAAAATACCTGTAAAGTCATGCAAGGCTCATTGACCATTCTGATGTCAAAACTTTATTGAAGGGCTCCTCGAATGAATAGAAAAACACTGCATTATGTTTTAAGAATTTCTGCTTTTACCAGCCAATAAATACCTTAAATAATAGCCAAAATATGGTAAACGAAGTAATGATCCGTATTCTTAAATTTCAAAAAAAAAGAATTAACTGAGACAAAATAATGAGAGAATGTATCAATTAGAAATCTACCTTTCACGTCGGGTGGTGAGAGTCTTTACAATAAATTTTTAAACCAAATTTTACAGATATGAAAACGTTCAAACTTACAATTGCTATGCTGTTAATTAGTGCAGTCTGGTCATATGCACAAACAATTCCGATGACCATGTTCGAAAAAATTGAAAATAACCAGGTTCCTGCAGCAGTACTTAAAACATTTGAGACAGAGTTTGGCCAAGTCAAGAACGATATCCAAAAAGGGGCATGGTATGCCCACTTTGAGCATACCGTGGATAAGCCGGCCGATCAGGGGACTGCTGGAACATCACGGGCGATTCCATTACACTATAGCTATATCGGCAAAATGGATGGAAGGAAAGTTGAAATTAAATTTACACCTGAAGGAAAGCTAGCCACTACCAAAGGTTTAGAAGAGAAAACATCTAATTGATAAATTTGTTGGTCTGTTTCTTGTCGGTGCTGGAAGACAGACTTTCTGGCACTTTTTTTTTGGCAACAATGGGTTGCTATGAGACCGAAACTGAATCACACAAATTAAAAGATTGGCAATTCACTTCTTATCATGATTTCTTGAATCATAGTCAAAATAAGGTAAACTGACATGAGCTTTTTATGGATAAGTTTATCACATGGTTGATTCATAAAAAATCATTATTAAGTAGCATTTTTAAAAGGAAGGGTATGAAAGGAATATTAACAATTTTCATTGTCGGACTATTTGCATTTTTGCAAACTCCATGGAAAGCACCTGTAGAGGCAGATACACTTAAAAACCCGATGCTTGGGCAGGAAGAGGCAATAAAAGAAGGAAAGAAACTTTTTGCAACATATTGTGCCATATGTCATGGCGACAAAGGCAAAGGTGATGGAGTAGCGGGAGCAGCACTTAATCCAAAACCTACCAATTTGACAACAACGACCTTTCATGCTCAAAGTGATGGAGCTATTTTCTGGAAAATCACAGAGGGAAGAGCGCCAATGGCATCTTACAAAGCCACACTTTCTGAAGAGAAAAGGTGGCAATTGGTCAGTTACTTGCGAACACTGAAACAATAAATTTTTGGACTTATGAAATACAAATACTTATTAAGCTCCTTGTTGATCATACTGGTGTTAGTTGAATCAAACGCACAGAATCAATCTGGGATACTCGACCCCAAACCAGGCAACAGCCGATTTTTACTGCGTGGCTATTCTGATGCAACGTTTATGTCCAATGATGAAGAAACTACCTTTGGGAATGCACGGTTTGTACCCCTGTTTCTCTACAAACAATCTGACAAACTGTTCTTCGAAGGAGAATTAGAATTTGAAGTTGAGGACGGTGAGGTTAAAGTTGCTCTGGAATACGCAAATGTTAACTATAGCCTTGCTCCTAATTTAAACCTAAGAGCAGGTGAAATTCTAATTCCATTTGGAATATTTTTCGATAGACTGCATCCATCTTGGATTAATCGTTTACCTACCGTTCCACTTGGGTATGGTCATGATGGTACACTGCCCACTTCTGACTTGGGAGCAGAAATCAGAGGTGCATCATACCTTGGGGGTGTGAAGTTTAACTACTCAGTATATGTTACCAATGGTCCGAGAATTGAGGATGGGGAGGATGAAGCAGAAGAAGTAGGGATGATAGTGCACGAAGGGAATGAGGATAATAACAATAACAAGGCAATAGGAGGGCGTTTAGGAATATTCCCTCTTAGGGATCAATCACTTGAAATTGGTTTTTCTGCTCAGTCAGCTAAGCTCGGCAATCGTGGATCAGAACTGGAAGAACTAGGTGCCCTTCTCTATGCCTTTGACTGGACGTACGTTAGAAAAGTATCCTTTCTAGGTGGAGTTATCGATCTTAAAGGACAAGTCAACTTCATCAATATTGACGATCACACATACACTATTGAAGAAGGTAGCGTGATGGAGTCCTATACCTTCGAAAACAAGTCAAACTCAACCTTCTTTCAGCTTGGCTATCGTCCCACTTTTGGACCAAGCCAATTCATTAAGAATCTGGAGCTTGTTGGGCGCTATTCCACGTTAAATACGCCTGAAGAAGCACCTTGGGCGTCAGAGAATACACAATTGGCATTAGGACTAAACTATTGGATTGATTGGAGGACGGCCGTCAAGTTTGCTTACCAAATGGACAGTATGACCGGAGGACACGCTGAAGATGGTGAGGAACCTGAAGCACTGGATGTGAACACTTTTTATATTCAATGGACAATTGGCTTTTAAACCCAAAGAAGATGAAGGATATAAATAAAATACTACTCTTAATGTCCGTTGTGGCTTTTACAGCAATAGTTTTTACACAATGTGCCTCGCAGCAAAATGTTATAAGTGCTGGTAGTGCCACGAAAGGGGTACCAGAGTACGTTTTACAGAAAAGTGGTGCTCAGCTATGGGCAGAGTCCTGTATCAGGTGTCACAATACTGCCTCTCCAGCCACCTTTAGTGATGTGCAATGGGACGTGGCGGTTAAACATATGGAGATACGGGCACAGCTAACCAGGGTGGAGGCAGAAAAGGTTGTGGAGTTCTTAAAGTCAGCCAACTAATGGGACTGTTATCGGGATATTCGGTTTCTTCAGTTAAGATTATACTCTTAAGCCTTTTCTTTCTTACAGTAACGAAGACCTTCTCGCAAAATGGAGAACTACTTTTTACTCAAAACTGTACCGCCTGTCATACCATTGGCGGTGGGCCGTTGGTTGGTCCTGATCTCAAAGGAGTCTCAGAAAAATATGAGGAAAGCTGGCTTTTGAAGTTTATTCAGTCCTCTCAGACGATGGTAAAGGCTGGTGACGAACAGGCTGTAGCCACCTTTCAGCAGTACAACATGGTACCTATGGTGATTTTCCTTTTAAAGTTGATGAAGTTAAAGCAATACTGGACTATATAGAATCAAAGAGCACTGTGACAGCAACAGTTGAACCTGAACAACCGGAACCCACTGCAAAAGAAAATAATGCCTCGGTGTTACACCCTGATAAAAAATCATTGGACTACTATCATCCTTACAAGAGATTGATGTTTTGGTCATTTACGCTGGCAATAGTGACTGCTTTAGTTTTAATATATTTCACAACACGGTCATAGATGGGAAGTAGCTCTTTGGTTAAAACTACACTATTCCTAGCATCTGTTATTGCTATGATTTTCTCAAATATTAATTTGGCAAAAGCTCAAAATCAATATCACACTACAAATGGTCGCGTGATATTGACAGTTCCGGTAGGTGATTCAGTAATCAACCTTCATTCGCAGAAACTTTTAGTGGAACTTGATTATAAGGAGGCGAACTTCAAAATGAAGCTACCCATCATTTCGCTGCATTCAGGAGCAGATTCACTAGATACTATCATTTCATCCTTGGAAGATCAAGAGGTTACACTTGTGGGTAAGCTATACATCGAAAACAGTAATGATAGCCAGGATAAAATAGATACATCTAAGCACCCTCCCATGACTTTTGAGTTCAGTGCAAAGATGAGCTACAAGCAAACTAATCTGCCCGTAACGGGAACAGGTTCCCTGGAACATATCGAAGGGGGATCACACTTGAAATGCATTCTGGGTCTGACATTTGGATTTAAAGCCGATTTTCTTCAAAGTAAGCCATTGGAAAACGAAAATATCAAAGTTCATATACACCAGCTGGTGTTAGATCAAACATTATAAACTATCAGGTTTCATGAGAATATTATCACAGTAAATTGATCAAAGACGCAGAGTTTGAAGAAGTGATCGACCGAGTGGTTAAAGAACTAAAAAAAGAAGGGTTTGGAATTCTTACAGAAGTAGATGTACAGGAGACCATGAAAAATAAACTCAATATTGAATTCAGCCACTATAAAATATTAGGTGCCTGCAACCCTGAGTATGCTTACAAGGCATTAAAGGCCGAAGATAAAATTGGGACCATGCTTCCTTGCAACGTCATCGTTCAGGATCTCATGGAGGGGTATATTGAAGTTTCTGTAGTTGATCCCATTAGTTCCATGCAGGCCATCTGCAACGAAAATCTTGAAATAGTGTCTTTGCACATTCGCCAGAAATTACTTGATGTTTTACACTAAGCTATTGATGTTTTGAAAGCAAAATATCATACATCAAAGACAAGATTTCAAAAATGGGAAGCGTGACAATGTGCTAATTTTGGATAGTGCAAATCAGTAATGGTTTGATACGGTCAGATTACAATATTTCAAAATTTAAAAAGCACATATTATGCATTGGTTTGAAGGACACTATTGGGGTATGCACATCATCTGGTGGGTAATCTGGGTGATTTTTATCATTTGGATTTTTGCTACACCGTGGGACATACCCGGACAAAGAACAAAAAAGGAGACACCATTAGACCTTTTAAAAAAGAGGTACGCCAAAGGAGAAATCAGCAAAGAAGAGTATGAAGACATAAAAAAGAGCCTGCAAAAATGAAAGAAATAAAAGCTTTCGTCAGGCCGGACCGATTATCAGATATCGTAAATCATCTGCGAGAAGAAGGGTTTTGTTGCTTAACCGTTTTTGAAGGAGAAGGTACAGGACATTATACTGATGAGCGTAAAGACTTTCCTTCGTTACGACACCCATTTTCTCATGCCAAAATTGAAAAGCTAGAAGTAGTAATACCCGACCAGAAGGTGGACAAAGCAATGGAGATCATTCATAAATATGGAAAAACGGCTCATTCCGGAGATGGCATCATTTACATAACAGAGGTAATGGACATGGTGAAAGTTAAAACTTTAGAACCCGACTTGGAGAACAGAGACTTATGAAAAATATTTTAGTTCCAACTGACTTTTCAGAAACAGCTAACCGGGCTGCGGATATTGCCATTGCCTTAGCAGAGAAATCAAGTGCGGAGATTCATTTTTTGCACTTACAGATCACGCCTGTGCCTTGGGTCGAACTTGATAAGGAGAAGGAGCAGCGATTTCCCGAAACATTAAAGGAAATTGGGCATGCGAAGAACGAGCTTAATAAACTGGTAAAGAAAGCGGAAGCGAAAGGGTTGAAGGCGGCGCAGTTTCTCGTGTTTGATGTAGGTCGAGAGGAAATCCTCAAACATATTCCCTTTCATCACCACGATTTTGTAGTGATGGGTTCGCACGGTGCATCCGGTGCAAAAGAACTGTTTGTCGGATCCAATGCTCAAAAGGTATTGAGAGACGCTACCGTTCCCGTGTTGATCATCAAAGAAAAGTCTAAATGGCCTGTTAAAAACGTAGTTTTTGCATCCAATTTTGAAGAGGATGTAAAAGAACCCTTCAAAACAGTGGTGGAGTTTGCCGATCTCAATGAATCCGGCATTCACCTACTTTATGTCAATGTGCCATTTTCATTTGAGGAGACGGACAGAAGCCTTGAGAAAATGCATGCTTTTCATAAAAGCTGTCCTCGCGGAGGAACCTGCACAACCAACATCTACAACTCGTTAAATGAAGAACGCGGCATTCTAAAGTTTTCCGAATCTGTAAATGCCGACCTTATTGCTTTAACTACGCATGGTAGGTCCGGCTTTTTTAACCTGATAGGAAAGAGCATTACCGAAAACCTGGCAAACCATGCAGATATACCAATACTAAGCATTAACCTTAACCGATAACGATATGAAAAATATTTTAAAAACAATGGTGACACTTACTTTATTGATCACGGCTTTATCTGCCTGTCAGCAACAGAAGGATGTAAGCACATTGTTAGAAAAACATGACACCCGAAATGAAATATTTAATACCATCATTTCCGATCATGAATATGCTGAACAATTGATAACTAAAATGATGGAAGATGATCATACTAAAATGATGATGAAAGGAAACCAGGAAATGATGGGTATGATGATGTCAGAGAATGAAGACATGACGGCCATGATGAAGGATAATCCGGAAATGATGCACGGCATGATGAGCAATATGATGAATATGGCTGAGGCAGATTCATCAATGTGTGCACACTTGATGACTATGATGAAAGATAAACCCAATATGATGGGACAGATGATGGAAATGATGCACAAAGAAGGCATTATGGACAAGGAAACGATGATGAGAAACAAAGTAAAGATGGGGAAAGAAAACCATCCCGGCCACCACTAAAAACCTGAAGTTATGAGAAATCACATGTTTTGGATGCTGGTAGGATGCCTGGGGTTATTCCTACTGCTATTCCTGTTGCCGGTTTTCGGCTTCAACGGGACAAATTCGCTGTTTATCTTCCTCATTATTTTTTTCGTGGCCCACCTATTTATGATGGGAAGTCATGGAGGACACGGAGGCCATCGCGGCCATGGTAGCAATCAGGAAAATCAATCTAAAAACGAAAATGATCATGCAACACATAAACATTAAAAGATTCGCACTGGCCTGGGGGGTAACAGGTGTGGTATTCTACCTGGGCTGTATTATACTGATGGCCACTGTAGGCCGTGAAGGTACCATCCTGTTTTTTAACAGTTTGCTCCACGGACTTGACACCAGCCCCATCATCAGAATGGACGTACCCTGGACCGAAGCACTCATCGGACTGGTAGAAATGTTCATACTGGGCTGGTTATTTGGCGCACTCATAGCTACGGTCTACAATATATCTTTTAATAAAAAATACCGATGATTTAGTAAGGATGATAGACTATGTATGGCTGATTTGGTCTTTGACCATTCTTGCAGTATGGGGAATGATTTTTTTATTTAGAAAAGATTACAGAAAGGTGATGCTCAAAATGAGCCTCATCACTATGCCTTTTGGCCTGACAGAACCCTTGTTTGTTCCTGAATATTGGAACCCTCCTTCACTTTTTGATCTGGCTCAGCGTACAGGTTTTGATATGGAAAGCCTGATCTTTTCGTTTGCCATCGGAGGCATAGGTTCAGTGCTATATCAGTTGGTTTTTAAAAAAGTAACTGTTGAAATGTATTTATCAGAACGCACGCATAGACGCCATCGGATGCATCGGTATATCTTGTTTGTTCCTCCGGTAGTATTTCTCATCCTTGCTTATTTCACCAGTCTAAATCATATTTATTGTGGCATTTTAGCCATGTTTACCGGTACAATTGCCACCTTATACTGTCGCCCTGATCTTAAAGGCAAGATATGGATCGGTGGTTTTCTATTTACCCTGTTGTACTTTATTTATTTCGGTAGCATCTTACCATTTTTCCCCGAGTATGTGAACCTCTACTGGAACCTTGATGCTTTGACGCATATACTCATATTGGGAGTACCCCTGGAAGAACTTCTATTTGCTTTCACCTTTGGCATGTATTGGTCAAGCCTGTTTGAGCATCTGTACTGGCAAAAATTACAAGAACACCCTTTAAAAATGCATGTTTATGAATGAATATTGTAATACAGATGAGATGGTTTGCTTACCGGAAACCAATATGCCCCGGCTTGTCATTATTGGAGGAGGCTTTGCGGGACTTGCTCTTGCTAAGGCATTAAAGAGAAGTAGGATACAGGTTGTGCTGGTTGATAGACATAACTTTCATCAATTCCAGCCACTATTTTATCAGGTGGCTACCAGTGGCCTGGAGCCGGATAGCATCGTATTCCCATTTCGCAAACAAATCAGTGGTAATAAAAATACACTATTCAGGTACGCCACAGTTCAGCAAATAGAAGCAAAACAAAACCGGGTATTAACCAATAAAGGTATCATTGACTATGATTTCCTGGTTATAGCCACTGGGACTAAAACCAATTTTTTTGGCTTGACCGATATTGAAAAGTGGAGCTTGGGCATGAAAAGCATTCAGGATTCCCTGAATATTCGCCATACCATGATCCAGAACCTGGAGCAAGCAGCTATCACCTGTGATGAACATGAAAAAGACATTCTCACCAATTTTATTATAGTGGGTGGAGGCCCTGCCGGGGTTGAAATGGCAGGTGCCCTTGCAGAATTCAAGAAATATATATTACCGGGAGATTATCCGGAATACTCCTCCGAAATAATGGATATCTATCTGCTGGAGGCAGGTGATCAATTGCTGGCATCCATGTCTGACAAAGCTTCAGAAAAGGCACTGAAATATTTGACCCGGCTGGGCGTACAGGTTATGCTTGAGGAAGCAGTAGAATATTATGATGGATCGGCTGTCTCAACAAATTCAGGAAAGAAACTCTACGCTAGGAATCTGATCTGGACTGCCGGGGTAACAGGAGATTTTCCTGAAGGTATTGGAGAAGAAAGTATTGTTCGGGGAAACAGACTTCAAGTGAATAACACCCTGCTGGTAAAAGGGTACACCAATATTTTTGCCATTGGCGATATAGCTGCAGTAGTCAGCCAAAGAACACCCAAAGGCCATCCTCAGGTGGCACAGGTGGCCATCCAACAGGGTAAGTATCTGGGTGAAGTGATTAAGTACAGAATTGCGGGTAGAGAATATTCAAAACCATTTCGTTATCTGGATAAAGGGTCACTGGCCACTGTCGGTAAAAGAAGGGCGGTAGCCGATCTGGGTAAATTTCGGTTTGGTGGGTATATCGCCTGGTTTTTATGGTCGGTAGTACATCTTTTTTCCATTAGCGGTTTCCGAAATAAGCTGATGGTAGCACTGAACTGGGTGTGGAATTATTTCACCTATGACAAAGGCAATCGGCTAATCATCCGGGAGTACAAAAACAAGGACTTAGAAAAGGAGGAGTCCAAATGATTACCCGCCTAAACAACTTTTTGAATAATCTGGTAAAGAACCAATCAGCTTCAGGGATTGCCATTTTTCTGGCTGTACTGGTAGCCATGATCTGGGCTAATTCCCCATTCGGGGAAGTATATCAAAACTTTATTCACACTGAAATCTCGCTCTTGGTTGGGGAATTTGCTTTGTCAGAGTCACTATTACTTTGGGTAAATGATGGCTTAATGGCGATCTTCTTCCTACAGGTAGGCCTGGAGTTGAAAAGGGAAATTATAGGAGGAAAACTGTCTTCTTTCAGAAAAGCTATTTTGCCTATCGGAGCAGCTATTGGCGGCATGGTAGTTCCGGCAGCCATTTATCTTATTTTCAACTTCAATGCTGCTACCGAGCACGGTTGGGGAATCCCAATGGCTACAGACATAGCCTTTGCCATTGGAGTGCTTTCTTTTTTTGGAGATCGTGTACCTGTAGGGCTCAAAGTATTTTTGGTGGCCCTGGCTATAGTTGATGACTTAGGGGCGGTTTTGGTTATAGCTATATTTTATACTTCTGCTATTTCATACATGGATCTTTTGCACGCTATCTTGTTTTTTTTAGTACTGGTAGGAGGTAATTATTTAGGTATTCGCAAAGCCTGGTTTTATGCACTCATTGGGATCGGTGGGGTTTGGTTGGCATTTTTTTTCTCCGGGGTACATCCGACCATTGCAGGCATTCTCACGGCTTTCACCATTCCTGGTAAGGTTAAGATCAAGGAAGAAGATTACTTAAAAAATCTCCAAAAACTTCATTTGCAATTCTTAGAGGCAACTCCTATTAAGGGTAACTTCATTTCAGAAAAACAACTCAGTATTCTGGAAGAGATCAAGCAAAAATCAGATGATGCTGAAACTCCCTTGCAAAAAATAGAGCATCACCTGGCACCTATTGTAGGATTTTTTATTCTGCCCTTATTTGCCCTGGTCAATACCGGGATTCACATTCATGGAAATTTAGTAGAAATTTTAAGTCATCCCATTAGCCTGGGGATAGGTTTCGGGCTTTTGGTTGGCAAGTTTACCGGTATCTTAGGAGTAAGCTGGCTTTTGGTGAAATTTAAGCTGGCCGAGTTACAAGAAGGAATTTCCTGGAGACACCTTTCGGGAGTAGCCATGATAGCCGGAATAGGCTTTACCATGTCACTATTCATCACTGAATTGGCATTCCAAAAAGAGGAATATACATTCATTGCCAAACTAAGTATTTTGTTTGCTTCAGTGCTTGCCGGTGTCATTGGTGCAATTATACTTCGTCTGTATGGCAGAACAGAATCTACAACTAAGCCGGCAATGAACAATTGACTTATATACAATGGTAAACAAAATAGACTATGATAGTTTCTTAAAACAACTGATCAAGCGCCTGAGTCCGGCTGTGATACTGGTGGCTTTGGTGGCCATCGTTTATGTATACCTCATGCAATTTGTTGATCATAAAATAAGCTGGGTACCTTACCTGGTGGTTTTATTTGCCCTGACCAAAACCATATATTTTACATTTTTTACTTTCAAACAGGTAAATAAATCCATTCGCCAGTGTCATTCCTTTGGGCAATTGCTCTGGATTTTCGGGCTACTGGTACTGTTGATTATCTTCTCCTATGCCGCAGATTATAGCTGTATTGCTGCTGCCAATACAGGCTCATTTCAGGGATTTAACACATCGGACAACATGGGTTATCTCAGCTTTTTATTTGAGTTCTTCTATTTCAGTGTGGTAACTTTTGCGGCAATCGGTTACGGAGACATTGTACCCTTAACGTATCCTGCCAGGATATTGGTGATCATGGAGATCGCTCAAAGCTTTGTACTGATCGTATTCGGATTATCCAACATAAATAATATTCATACCAAAATTAAAACGCAATAACATTATGAAAAAGAAAATAGCACTTATCGGATATGGTGTAATCGGCAAAAGAGTAGCGGATGCTATTGCACTGCAAGAGGATATGGAATTGGCCGGAGTTTGTGATGTGATCAGTGATTGGCGCATTCAAGCAGCGGTAAGCAAAGGATATACTATTTATGCTGCTACTCCAGAAGCTAAAAGCGACATGGAGCAGGTAGATATTTCCCCGGCAGGCAACATGACTGACCTTTTAGATGTAGCAGATGTAGTAGTGGATTGTACCCCCAAGAAGATAGCTGTCCAAAACGTGCAGACGTACAAAGAGCGAGAAATCAAATTTATCCTTCAAGGAGGTGAAAAACACGAAACTACCGGACATTCCTTTAGCGCAGAAAACAATTATGCTTCCGCCCTAAACCGGGACAGTACTCGGGTAGTTTCGTGTAACACCACTTCAATTGTCAGGACACTTTCTGCATTGAAAAGAGCCGGACTGTTAGAAAGTGCCCGTGGTACTTTGCTTCGTAGAGCGACCGACCCCTGGGAAAGCCATCTCGGTGGCATCATGAATACTCTGGTACCTGAAAAAGACATCCCCAGCCATCAGGGACCTGATGCGCAAAGTGTAGACCCTGAGCTGGATGTAGTTACTATGGCGGTGAAAGTTCCTCAAACCCTGAGCCATCTACATTACTGGAATGTGCGACTTACCCGAAAAGCTGATAAAAAGGAAGTGATAGAGGCATTTCAGACATCTACACGAATCACGTTGATAAGCTATAACGATGGGTTGGTTTCCAATAATACGATCAAAGAAAGATACCTGGATATGGGACGACCCTGGGGCGATATGTACGAGGTAGCACTGTGGCAAGACATGCTAAAAGTAGAAGGTAATGAGCTCTATTACGCCTATGTAGTGGACAACCAGGCCATCGTAATCCCGGAGACCATTGATGCGATCAGGGCATTGACCGGGATAGAAGAAAGTGCCGAGAGATCAATTAAAAAGACAAATGAAAGTTTGAGGATCATATAATGAGCTTGTTTGATACAGAAATAAAATCTCTCAAATCACTTAATACCTATCTTCAAAAACTGGTAGCAGGCAAGCTCTGGTTAAAGGTACTCATTGCACTTTTCTTAGGAGTGGGTTTTGGCCTTCTTTTAAGCCCACAAAATGGATGGGTGAGCAAAGCCACTGCCGATGTTTTAGGTAACTGGCTGGCCCTGCCCGGCATGCTCTTTCTTAAGCTCGTGCAAATGATCATGATCCCGTTAATCGTGGCCTCTATCATTACTGGTATCGCCAGTAATGACAAAGACAACCTGAAAAAACTGGGAGGTGGTGTTTTACTTTATTTTGTGGCTACCACCATTATCTCCGTGAGTATAGGAACCCTTCTTGCCACCATTTTTAAACCGGGCAGCTACCTGCATGAACAGGCAGCTGCCGAGCATGAAGCAGTACTGGCGGCAGGCGAAGAAAATGCTGAATTATCGTTTGGCATCAATGATATGCCGGGCATCATTACCGATCTGCTGCCTGAAAACCCGCTGGCCTCTATGGTAAGCGGGGAAATGTTGAGCATTGTCATCTTTACCATTATTATTGGAGTGGCAGTATTATCATTGCCAGATAATCTGCTGAAACCTGTGAAGTTATTGCTGAGTGCAGTACAGGAAATTTGTATGACAGTAGTTAAGTGGGCCATGATTTTAGTACCCATAGCAGTTTTTGGTCTCATGGCTCAGCTTACATCCAGTGTAGGTCTAAGCTCCCTTGCCGGACTAGGTTATTACGTGATAGTAGTCTTGGCAGGTTTACTAATTTTAGTAGGCATATACCTGATGATGGTGAGTTTGTTAGGCCGCAGGAACCCGCTAAAATTCTTGGGAAAGATCAGAGGCGCTCAACTCCTGGCTTTTTCCACCACCAGTTCTGCTGCAGTAATGCCTCTTTCGTTGCAAACAGCAGAAGAAGAATTAAAAGTGGATCATGCGATCAGTAATTTTATCATCCCTATCGGGGCAACTGTCAATATGGATGGCACAGCTCTTTATCAAACCATAACCACTTTGTTCATTGCCCAAGCGTACGGGCTGGAAATGAGTTTGCTTAATATTATCGTTGTGGTTATAACTATAGTTGCTGCGTCAATAGGTACACCGGCCATTCCGGGAGGAGGAGTTGTAATTCTTGCATCTGTCTTGGGCAGTGCAGGTATTCCGGCAGAAGGTATCATCATCATTATCGGTGTAGAGCGATTATTGGGAATGTTTCGTACAGCGGTTAATGTCACCGGAGATTTGACTGCCTGTGTGGTTTTCAATCAATGGTATGGTACAGTTATGCGTCAAGTAGTCATAGCTCCTAAAACCGTGGAAGTAATAAATGAATGATTCCGAGAGTCATGGAGGAATATGTTAATCACACAAAAGCAATTCGAGGTTACTTTCTTACCGATAGAAAACTCATCAAATTCATCAAAAACCGTCCCGGTAATCAGGATATTGATGTCATCAAAGAGAAGGTTATGGCAGTAGCCGATCATAACAGGGTTGATTATTTCATCATGTGCGGCTTTCATGATCATATTGAAAGGCTAAAAATTGATAAACCTCTGACCAAAAGCGACCTTTCAATTGCCATTGGCCTTGCTCAAAATGGGCATAGCGGTATTGATAATGAAACTATAGCATTTGCATCCAGATATTGTGCCGTTCATGCCCCGATGTTTTTTCCATTATGGAATAAATATTCATTGAAAGTAATTCAAAGTTATCACCACAAGACTTTATTGCCATCCGATTATTTGGAATACAGTGAGTTGGTGCATGAGATAAAATCAAAGTTTAGCATGGCTCCTTTAAACTTCTTTGATATCAGTAAATTCTTTTGGATTTATCAGGACTACCTCATCAATTATTACTGCGAAAAGAGCTTTGACTCATAACCTCAGAAAAGTTTTTGAGTATCATAATTTCATACATCTAAAGTGAGATATCGTAAATACCTCCGAGGTGTAATATTCTAACTTTAACATTGGATTGTTAAAGTAGTATAAATGTCAGAAAAGACCGTTCTCATCACAAAAGCTTCAGGAGAAAGAGCCGCTTTCTCAACAGAAAAATTAAGGCAATCGCTGGAACGAGCCGGAGCAGATTTGGCTGTAACAGATCGGATTGTGAGCGAAATTGAGAAGCAGCTATTTGATGGAATGTCTACAAAAAAAATATACAATCAGGCCTTTTCCATGCTCAGGAAGTACTCAAAACCTGTCGCAGGAAGGTACAAAATCAAGCAGGCTATTTTAGAGCTAGGACCATCAGGATACCCCTTTGAAAAGTTCATTGGTGAAATTCTCAAACACCAGGGATACCGCACTAAAGTAGGTGTGATCATTCAGGGCCATTGTGTGACTCACGAAATAGATGTGGAGGCCGAAAAGGATAATAAGCACTTTATGGTAGAGTGCAAATTCCATAATCGGCAAGGTTATAAGTGCGATGTAAAAATTCCACTCTATATAAAATCCCGGTTTGAAGATGTAAAAAAGCAATGGCAGAAACGTAAAGATCATGCTACTAAGTTTCATCAGGGTTGGGTGGTGACCAATACCCGGTTCACCGAAGATGCCATTCAATATGGTATATGTTCCGGTTTGATTCTCGTAGGCTGGGATTATCCCCAACAAGGAAGTTTAAGTGACCGGATTAACTTGTCCGGTTTACATCCTATCACCTGCCTCACTACGCTTACCAAATCCGAAAAGCAACAGTTGATTGATAAGATGGTAGTACTCTGCAAAGAGCTTTGTGACAAGCCAAAGGTGCTTAATGAAATAGGAATATCTGATAAACGGATCAGAGGGATACTTAAAGAAGGAAACGAAATTTGTTCAAGCAGGGCCGTCTATTAAAAATGATTTGTATTTAAAGATGAAAGGAAAAATAACCATAAAATTTTTAGGTGCGGCTGGTACCGTTACAGGATCCAAATATTTGCTTGAAACCGGAAGTAAAAAGCTGATGGTGGATTGCGGTGTTTTTCAGGGATTAAAAGAACTGAGACTGCTCAATTGGGAGCCACCCGAGTATGTCCCGGCATCTATTGACGCGGTGGTACTTACCCATGGGCACCTTGATCACACAGGCTACCTGGCCCGCTTGGTGAAATTAGGCTTCAAAGGCAAAATATATGGAAGTGCGCCCACCCTCAAGATTGCTGAAATTATACTAAAAGACAGTGCTAAAATTCAGGAAGAGGAGGCTGCCAGAGCCAATAAAGAAGGATATAGTAAACACCATCCGGCAGAGGCTTTTTATGACCTGAAAGACGTTGAAAAAACAAGCCCACTTTTTAACCCTGTTTCAGAAGGAAAGTGGCATGTGATAGAAGAAGACTTTAAGGTTAGGTGGCAATACAATGGCCACATTATAGGATCAACCTTTATTGAAGTAGAGATCAACGATAGTCGCCTGGTGTTTTCTGGTGATATCGGACGCAAAAAAGATTTGCTGCTATATGCTCCTAAAAAGCCTGAAAAGGCAGATATACTGCTGATTGAATCCACCTATGGCGGCAGGGTGCATCCGGAAGAGGAAACTATAGTTCCTGAACTGGAACGTATCATCAATGAAACCATTGAACGGGGGGGCAGCCTGTTCATACCGAGCTTTGCGGTAGAGCGCACGCAATTGATGATGCTGATGATATGGCGGTTATTGAAAGAGAAGAAGATACCAAAAATACCCATGATCATGGACAGTCCGATGGGTGCCAATGTACTTCACCTCTTCCATGCCTCGCGGGATTGGCATAAGCTTAAACCGGAAGAATGTGATGAAATGTGTTCTCATTTTCAGGTAGTTAGCAACTATCGGAAAACCTTGGCGCTGAGGGAAGACAACAAATCCAAGATCGTCATTGCCGGAAGTGGAATGATGACGGGCGGACGAATACTGAACTATATGGAAACAAGATCAGGCAATAGTAATGACACCTTACTTTTTGTAGGCTATCAGGCAGAAGGAACCAGAGGAAGAAAACTGCTGGAAGGAGCGAAAGAAATTAAAGTGTATGGCAAATGGCTACCATTCAAAATGCACATGGAACACATTGAAGGACTGAGTGCGCATGGTGACCAAAACGATTTGATTGACTGGCTCTCTGAAATTAAAAAACAACCCGAAAAGGTATTCATTATTCATGGGGAAGCAGCGCAGGCAGAAGCTTTATCAAAAGCCCTGGAAGATAGTAAAGGATGGCAAACACATATCCCTCAACTTAATCAAACGGTAGAATTGTGATGGAAGCAAAGGATACCCGCCATAACGTATTAAAATTAGTAAGACTAGGCATTGATGCACGCAATGAATACATGGTATTTATGCGCAAGAATTGTCCGGTATGTGTGTCCGAAGGATTTGAGGCTTTAAATCGTATAAAAGTTTCAAAAGGAAATAAAACCATCGTGGCCTCACTCATCGTTTGGGACAATGAAGAACATCTGACTCATGACCAACTAAGCTTATCAGAAGCAGCCATTGATTCATTGGGAGCAAATGCTGGGGATGAACTCACCTTGAGTCATTTGGATGCCTTGGATTCCATGAGTGACGTCCGTAAGAAAATTTATGGACACCGCTTGAACCAGATAGCTTTTGACAGGATCATTGGCGATATCGTCAATCGGAATTTATCCAATATTCAACTTTCAGCTTTTCTGGCTTCCAGCACAGGGAATGCATTAAATCAGGAAGAAGTGATTGCCCTGACCCGTTCCATGATTAATGTGGGTTTTAAACTGGATTGGGGTAAAGATAAGGTTTATGATAAACACTGCATAGGTGGCTTGCCTGGTAACCGAACTACCCCACTGGTAGTGTCTATTGTTGCCGCAGCGGGGCTGACCATTCCTAAAACTTCTTCCCGTGCCATTACTTCTCCGGCTGGCACCGCTGACACCATGGAGGTAGTTACCAACGTAAATCTTACCACCGAGCAAATGAAAAAAGTGGTGGAGCTAGAAGGGGGGTGCCTGGCCTGGGGCGGATCAGTACAGTTAAGTCCGGCTGATGATATACTCATCCGTGTGGAAAAAGCATTAGATATTGATAGCGAAGGGCAGATGATCGCTTCCGTGCTTTCAAAAAAGGCGGCAGCAGGTTCTACTGATGTTGTGATTGATATTCCTGTCGGCCCAACGGCTAAAGTGCGCTCCCGGGAAGCTGCTGAGCATCTGTCAGAAAAGATGGTTGCCGTAGGCAAAGCCATCGGACTGAATATTGATATTATATTAACCGATGGATCGCAACCTGTAGGGCGGGGCATCGGCCCTGCACTGGAGGCAAGGGATGTTTTGTCCGTCTTAAGAAATGAAGACCATGCACCTGATGACCTACGCGAAAGAGCAGTACTACTGGCAGGCAGGTTACTTGAAATGGGAGGAAAAGCAGCCGAAGGGGCAGGCGCTCTTGAAGCTTTGAGGATTTTGAAAAGTGGAGAGGGCTACAAAAAATTTACCGCTATCTGCCAGGCACAAGGCTTTTTCAGGGAACCTGAAGTAGCCCCCCATAAGCACAAGATCAAGTCCATAACGACTGGGGTAGTTTCAGAAATTGATAATCGCAGACTTGCGAAAGTGGCTAAGCTGGCTGGTGCTCCGGGAGCGATGACAGCAGGCATTTTGCTTCTTACGCCTTTGAATACTCAGGTGGAAGAAAACGATACCCTGTTTGAAATCCATGCTGAGTCACGAGGAGAGCTTGAGTACGCCCTTTCTTATCTGGATACACAAAAAGAAATTATTAAAATAAAAGAGACATAGAAATATGGAAATGATAGTTTTTGCCTTACCGGGCAACGAAGATCTTACTGAAAAAATTGCCGGACACCTTCAGGCTGAAAAGGGTGAGGCAACCATCCGGCAGTTTCCCGATGGAGAGAGCTTTGTACAGATACATTCTGACGTAAAAGGAAAATGCGTGGTGATGGTTTGCACCTTATATAAACCGGACGCTAAGTTGCTGCCCTTATATTTTCTAAGTAAAACAGCCAAAGATCTGGGAGCCGCATGTACCTGCTTTGTAGCACCCTACCTGGCCTACATGAGGCAAGACAAACAATTTAACCCTGGAGAAGGGATCACCTCAACGTATTTTGCACAATTAATTTCCGGATTCGCAGAAACACTTACCACAGTAGACCCACATCTGCACCGTAGAAGCTCGTTAAGCGAAATCTATAGCGTACCTAATACCACAGTGCATGCGGCATCACACATTTCAAAATGGGTGAGCCAAAACATAGAAAAGCCGGTATTCATCGGCCCGGATAGCGAAAGTGAGCAGTGGGTTTCTAAGGTAGCAAAAGAAGCCGGTGCGCCCTTTACCGTGTTAGAAAAAGTACGACATGGTGACCGGGATGTAGAAGTATCCATACCGGATGTGGCAAAATATAAAGACCACACCCCGGTGCTGGTTGACGATATTATTTCCACTGCAAGGACTATGATTGAGACAGTGGGCCACTTAAAAAAAGCCAACATGAGACCTCCTGTATGTGTGGGAGTTCATGCGGTGTTTGCAGGTTCTGCTTTTCAAGACCTCAAAAATTCAGGCGTACAGCAGATCGTAACCTGTAACACCATCCCTCATGAAAGCAATGCTATTGATCTTTCTGAAACTTTGGCAATGGAGATTAAAGCGTTAATGAAGCACCATGCGTAATATCCTCTTCCTCATATTGATATTTCTGCAATTTACTCCCGGCATGTCCTATGGTCAGGAAAAGGAAATGTTGATTGAGCAGATTGCTGGAAAAAAAATAGTTCGTAAAAATTTTGACAAAAATGGAAAACCACAAGGCATGCAAATTTTTCTGACCGGAGAGTTAAAGCGGGAAAGTGAAACCTATACTGTAGAAGTGTTGGTGGAGTTGTATGATGAAAATAACCAATTGGATGAAAAATATACCACCACTTACAAGTGTAACCCCAGAGAATTTGATGTGCTGGTCAATGTATTTCCTTTTACCGATCCGGGAGATGAAAAGACAAAAGTGGATGTTACCTCAGAAGATTTTAAGCAGTTATATGATTTACAAAGTAGCAGTAAGTTGAAAGATATCTATTTGAAGATGAGCGTTGAATCGGGCGTACTCAGTTTTTTTGGTTCTAAAAGCCTGGTTACCATAAAAAACAGGCAGAGCAAAAAAGAAAATGGAAAGATAACTATTAGTAGTGATGCTGTAGTTGAAGCCTATGTGATGGGCCTAAAGATAAAGACCATCAACTACACGGTTGAAGAATACCTGACTGAGAGTTTAGTATTACAACGTCAGAAATTCACGGAGGATGACGGAGCATATTTTACCATGGCCTATGAGCAAAATAATAAAGAGTAGAAAATGGTAGACTTAAATCATATAACCACCTTGCCGCCAGCAGAAGCTGATAAAATGGAAACAAAGAAGGCACTTAAAAAACTGCGTAAGGAGCTTTTTAAGCTACAGAATAAGTTCTATGCCGATGGCAGATACAGTATGCTTATCATCTTGCAGGGCCTTGACACTTCAGGCAAGAACGGGACCATCCGTCACGCTTTCAGTGGTATGAACCCGCAAGGTGTGCAGGTTACTTCTTTTAAAAAGCCTACAGCTGACGAGCTCAAACACGATTTTTTGTGGCGCATTTATCCCCACTTTCCTGAGAAAGGGATGATCAAGGTATTTAACCGATCATACTATGAAGACATTTTGGTGCCAGCGACAAACAAAAGCTTGTCAGAGGATGTGTTGGAGCATCGCATCAATTTGATTAACGAATTGGAGCATCACCTGCTCGCAAATAATACTTTGATCTTAAAGTTTTACTTGCATATCTCAGCTGATGAGCAGGTAAAGCGTATAGAAGATCGGAAAACAAAACCACACAAACGCTGGAAATATGCCAAAGAAGATGAACTCGTACCCAACCAATGGGATGATTATCGGGAGGTGTACCATAACATACTGAATACCTGCGACCACTTGCCCTGGCATATCATCCCTGCAGACAAGCGTTGGTATCGTAATTATACCGCAGCGAAAATTTTAGCTGATCAACTTGAAAAACTTAACCTGGAATACCCCAACATCTAAATTTTGTAAATATGGAAAATCACAAAGGACATAATCACGAGCACCATCATCACAGCAATACCTCCAAAGAAGAGGCACGAGATAAGAAAGAAGAGGTGAAAGATTCCTTAGCAGAAAAATCCAAACACGGTCATGAGAAGGCGATGAATCATTCATCTCATGGGAGACATGGTGATCATTCCGGTCATAACGCCGGACATGGAGAAATGGGCCATGACCATCACAAAATGATGATTGAGGATTTTAAAAAGCGTTTTTGGATATCCCTTGTTTTGACGATTCCGATTTTGGTCTTTTCTCCCATGATCCAGGGCTTTTTTGGCTATGAATGGCTGCTGCCGGGCAATGCGTACATTTTGTTCGGGCTTTCTACCATCGTTTATTTTTATGGGGGCTGGCCTTTTCTGAAAGGGTTAAAGGATGAGCTGAAGGAGGGTGCCCCGGGCATGATGACTTTAATTTCTATGGCCATCAGTGTAGCCTATTTTTATAGTTCCGCAACAGTTTTCGGCCTTGAAGGGGAGGATTTCTTCTGGGAACTGGCCACCCTAATTGATATCATGCTACTGGGCCATTGGCTGGAAATGAAGTCGGTTCTGGGAGCTTCAAAAGCGCTGCAATTGTTGGTAAGTATGATGCCTTCGGAGGCACATAGGGTGAAAGGCGATGCTGTAGAAGATGTGAAACTGGAAGACCTGCAAAAAGGAGATATTATCCTGATCAAACCTGGTGAAAAAGTTCCGGCTGATGGTATTATCGTAGAGGGGGAAAGCTATCTGAACGAGTCTATGCTGACCGGGGAATCCAAACCTGTCAAAAAAGGTATGGAGAATAAAGTAATCGGAGGTTCGCTCAATGGCAATGGTTCACTCAAAGTAAAGGTGGAGCATACCGGAAAAGACAGCTACCTTAATAAAGTAATTACGCTGGTACAAGAGGCGCAAAAGTCTAAGTCAAAAATGCAAAATTTGTCAGACCGTGCCGCCAAGTGGCTTACCTATATCGCATTAGCGATAGGCTTTGGGACGCTGGCTACCTGGTTGTTTTTAGGTTTTCCATTTGTCTATGCCCTGGAGAGAATGGTGACGGTGATGGTTATTGCCTGCCCTCATGCATTAGGTTTGGCCATACCATTAGTAGTAGCCATATCCACAGCAGTTTCTGCTCAGAATGGATTATTGATACGCAATAGAACGGCATTTGAGGAATCCAGAAAGATTTCGGCCCTTGTTTTTGATAAGACCGGAACACTAACTAAAGGTGATTTTGGTGTTACCCGTGTAGAGGCGGTAGATCAGCAATTTGAACCAGATGAATTACTGAGGCTTTCCAGTGCATTAGAGCAAAGTTCGGAGCATCCTATTGCCGTTGGCATCATTAAAAAAGTGAAAGAGAAAAACATTGCGGTTCCCAAGCCTGAAAACTTCAATGCCATTACCGGTAAAGGGGTTGAAGCAAAAGTGGAAGGGAAAGATGTGAAAGTAGTGAGCCCCGGCTATCTGAAAGATGAGCATATTTCCATACCTGATGGTGCCTACAGCAGTGCAGCCGAGACAGTCGTTTTTGTTCTCGTGGATAATAAACTGGCCGGGTACATCGCCCTGGCAGATGAGATCAGACCGGAAAGTGCCGAGGCAATTAAAGTGTTCAAAAACAACAACATCAAAGTGATGATGGCCACCGGTGACAATGAAACAGTCGCCAAAGCAGTAAGTGAAGAACTAGGCCTGGACGGCTACTATTCAGAAGTACTGCCACATCAAAAAGTGGAAATAGTAAAAGAGCTTCAGTCTAAGAGCGAGTTTGTCGCCATGACCGGTGATGGCGTGAACGATGCGCCTGCTCTGGCACAAGCCAATGTGGGTATTGCGGTAGGCTCAGGAACAGATGTAGCAGCCGAAACAGCCGACATAATCTTGGTAAACAGCAACCCGCAGGATATAGCCAACCTGATTTTATTTGGGAAGGCCACTTACAACAAAATGATTCAAAACCTGATATGGGCTACCGGTTATAACACTGTTGCAATTCCTTTGGCAGCAGGGGTGCTTTACACATCTGGTTTCGTTTTAGGTCCGGCAGTTGGTGCGGTTTTTATGAGTTTGAGTACGATCATAGTGGCCATCAATGCACAGCTACTGAAGAAGAAAATCGGTAACAAATAATGGGTAATCGCGAAATCCTTGGCAGGATCATCATTATCCTGCTAAGTATTTTTGTAGTTATGAGTGGGTATGGTGTATTGCTTCCCGTTTTGCCCTACTATACGGAAAGGCTTGCATTAAAATCCGGCATTATAGCAGAGGAGGATATCAACTATCACATTGGAATTCTCACCAGCATTTACCCGTTTTTTCAGCTACTCTTTGCTTTTATATGGGGCAAACTGTCCGACCGTTTTGGTCGCAAGATGCTGATCACTATGGGGTTATCAGGCTTTGTTATTATGCAGGTTTTAACAGGCTTGTCTACTTCTTTGTTAATGCTGTATGTAGCCCGTATTTTAGGTGGTATATTCTCGTCTTCGGTTATACCTGTGGGCAATGCATTTCTCAGTGACCTTACCAACAGCATGCAGCGTAGAAAAGTACTGGCCTGGTCGGGGGTGGCTGTCAGTACAGGTGTGATTACCGGGCCTATGATTGGTGGTTACCTGGCACAAACCAATTTACATTTTGACACGAGAATGGGACACTTGCTATTGGATAGATTCAGTATCCCGTTCCTTGCAGTCGCCTTACTAGGAACAATTATTTTGTTGCTTGCATTCGGTTGGCTCAAAAACCCCAAAGCACAAAGTCTTAACATCATAGAAGCAGGCCAAAAGCCAGAGTCAAATGTGAAACGTGATTTTGTTCTACTATTGTTTCTCTCATTAATTCTTCGACTGGCCGTAACCTTGTTTGAGACGGTGTTTTCTGTTTATGCCAAAGACATTCTCTTGTTTGACACTTCCCAGGTAGGACTTGGGTTTATGCTTTGTGGCCTGGTTATGGCCGTTTTACAGCCATTATTTGCCAATGTAGATGCCAAAACTATCTCTGTAAACACACAACTTTTTATCGGTTTTGCATTGGCTGCTTTTGCTATGATTGTTTTTTCTTTTTGGACATACAATATCTACGTATATACCATGATTGTAATTTTTGCGATCGGAGGTGCAATGGTCACTCCCAACCTAATTACCATGATTTCTTTGGTGGATAAAAACCATACCGGGGCGAATCTGTCTTTACAAACATCAGTGAATAGTATTGGTCAGGTATTGGGACCGATGTTAGGCATATGGTTATACACAATCGGTAGCTCATGGCCTTATCCGGTGATTGGCACGGTGTTATCGCTTGTAGCCGTTCTCATAATTCCGAACTTAAGATTTAAAAGCCAAAAAATGACATAAGACAATAGTAACTATAAAAATCAGATGCTATGAAATGAGCATGTTTGGCAAACACCAACCAGTGATGAATGCTGATGATGCGAATTCCATGTGGCAACTAAAAAAATTACATACACATGAAAAAAATAAATGAATATTTAGGAGATCAGGCGGAATGTCTTCTGCAACATACTTGTAAAACGATTGATAGAACAAGACTTACTTTACCTGGTTCAGATTATCTGGATAATGTTTTTGTCAATAGCAACAGAAATCCACAAGTACTCAATGCACTTTCACGCCTGTATAACAGTGGCAATCTCTCTGGAACAGGCTACCTATCCATCCTTCCGGTGGATCAGGGTATTGAGCATACGGCAGGGAGTGCTTTTGGCCCTAATCCCGACTACTTTGACCCCGAGAATATTGTACAACTTGGTTTGGAAGCAGGTTGTAACGGTGTTGCCTCTACCTTTGGCGTATTAGGGCTTACCGCCCGAAAGTATGCCCATAAGATTCCATACATCGTAAAAATCAACCACAATGAGTTGCTTACATACCCCAATAAATATGACCAGATCTTATTTGGGACGGTAAAGGACGCCTGGAACATGGGAGCTTGTGCGATTGGCGCAACCATCTATTTTGGGTCCCCCGAATCAAACAGGCAAATACGTGAAATCTCAGATGCTTTCACTTATGCGCATGAATTGGGAATGGCTACCATTTTATGGTGTTACACCCGAAATGAATCCTTTAAAACAAAAGATAACGACTATCACACAGCTGCAGACCTTACCGGACAGGCCAACCATCTGGGAGTAACCATTCAGGCAGATATCATCAAACAAAAACTGCCGGATACAAATGGTGGTTTCAGAGAGTTGAAATTTGGTAAGACCTCTGAAGAAATGTACGGCAAGTATATTTCCGATCATCCCATTGATATGTGTCGCTATCAAGTAGCCAACTGTTATATGGGCAAGATAGGCTTGATCAATTCGGGAGGAGCTTCCTCTGGAGAATCGGACTATGCCGAAGCAGTAAAAACAGCCGTGATTAATAAAAGAGCAGGTGGAATGGGTTTGATTTCGGGAAGAAAGGCATTCCAGCGACCAAGGAAAGAAGGTGTTCAACTGCTCAACCTGATCCAGCAGGTGTACCTGGATGAAAAAATTACGATTGCTTAATGATTAACATAGCACCCTGTAAAGATGAAACGATTTATCATCCTAATTTTAGGCGCAACAGTGTTCATATAGGCTTGCGATGATTCCGGAAAACAGGGACACCCCGGTAACTAAGTGGTGGACTTATTTGTACGTTCAGTAAATGATAAAAATTTGAAACCTTCAAATGCAGTGGTCTCGGACAAAGCCAAGATTTATGAACAAGAACCCATTGATGAGTCATGGAAGCACTATCGTGATGGCCATTTGTGGACATAATGGCTATAGGTCAACACCTGAAGCTAGTTACAGTATACCTGCCAAAGCATAAATTTCCATGCTTAACTATGATGCAATGCAGGGAGGCTTGCGGGATTGGTCAAATGGCCGATTATCAGATTGATACAATTCTGAGTCAATTTAAGTTGATAGCTGAGGTGTAAAAGCCTAAACTGTGTTCGGTTACAAAAACAGAGCCAATTTGTGTAAAGGTTTCTGGTACCTACTTTCCGTAAAATAGCATCGGATATGCATTAAGCTGTCTGAGTTCGCAGAATACGGCGAGTATTACCTATAAAGATGGACTTAAGAAATTTACAGAAAAATACATTTTGAAAATCATTGTAGACTATCGGGTTAGTTACGCAATAAACTTCTCGAACGTTTTTGGAATAGCTAGCGACCAGATAAAAATTAAAGTGAAATAGAGAGACTAGGAACGTCAGAATATCATAAACCTTCCACAAGATTTCAATAATAGATTGGCGTACCTCTTCCGTAAATTTACGTAGCAATAAAATTTAAAGCAGTATGGAATTCTTAAGTGCCATTTTTCTTTAAGAATATTTTTCTGTTAACGCCCTTTCGCTGACGCTCAAGTTTCCTGAACAGCGCTCGAAAACTGTCCTAAGGATGTTCTCAGTTCGTGAATGGAGGTTGCTTGGCATTTAAAATGAAGGCTGTTGATGGCATTGTGATCAAATATGAGGGGGCCGTAGAGCCAAAAACATAATACACAAACATTAAATTTCTATTAATCATGAAAGTCATAAGTTTTAGCAAATTAGTCATACTCCCACTGATGCTTTTGGTATCAGGCGTAGTATATGCACAGCAGCCTGCGCTGCAGTATTTCAGGCCCAATAGCAAAGCAGGGGTCAACGTATTCGAACCCTCCAAACAGGATACCGTAGCATTTGACGGCCTCAAAGTCCGGGTTGGAGGTGATTTTGGCATGCAGTTCCAGGGCCTCAACCAAACGAACTACCTGGACAGCCTCGTGGAGCTGGGCTCCAATTTCAACCTGCCTAGTGCCAACTTAAACCTGGACGTACAGTTGTATGATGGGGTCAGGATGCACCTGCGTACCTACCTCTCATCTAAAAATCATAACGAATCCTGGGTGAAAGGAGGCTACATGCAAATAGACAAGCTCGATTTTATCAAATCCGGCTTTCTGGAAGGTTTGATGGAAGTAACCAGGGTCACCATTGGTATGGATGAGTTTAACTACGGTGATGCCCACTTCAGAAGGAGCGACAATGCAAGGGCTATTTTCAATCCCTTCATTGGCAATTATATTATGGACGCTTTTTCTACTGAAGCGTTTGGAGAAGTGACCATACAGAAAAGCGGTTTTCTCGGAGTTCTTGGAGTAACAAATGGTAAGCTCAACCAGAGTGTAGTAGTCAATGACAATTCTGACAACAAAGCCTCATTTTTCGGAAAACTCGGCTATGATAACCAGCTAAGCAATGACTTGAGGGTGCGTCTCACAGGCTCATGGTACATCAACAAGGGCACCACTACTGGGACCTACCTTTTTGGTGGAGACCGGGCAGGTTCACGATATTATAATGTGATGCAGACGCTGGACGGAGATGGCAATGCTTTTGAGGGTCGTTTCAATCCACGGTTCAAACAATTGACCGCCATACAAGTAACCCCATTCATCAAATTCAAAGGCCTGGAGTTTTTCGGAATCTATGAAGTGGCTTCCAACAGCGATGACCAGGGTACTGGGTCTTTCACTCAGCTTGCGGGTGAGCTACTCTATCGCTTTGGCGGCACAGAGCAGTTTTACCTAGGCGGCAGGTACAACACCGTATCTGGAAAAATGACTGAAAACTCCCTCACACAGGAGATCAACCGGTTGAATATCGGTGGAGGCTGGTACCTGACCAACAATGTGATGGCCAAAGTAGAATATGTTACCCAAAAATATGATGGTGAGGGTTGGACATCCACCAAGTATAATGGCGGAGAGTTCAACGGGGTAAACCTTGAAGCTGTGATCAGCTTCTAGGGATGGTGAAGAGTGTGCCGGATGACTGGGTTCGGCACTTTTCTTCATTTTATCTTTATTCAAAGAAATATTACTCTTTACGAACCTTTTTAATATGACTGAAATGCTTACTACAACTGATAATTTGGCTTCATAGCATTCCTTTGCTACCAAATTTCATCAAGAGGGAATCAAACTCAATAGGAAAAATTTTGTACACTAGCAAAGTGTCTTTAAAAAAAAGTGCAACGTTTTAGAAAAATATCGGCCATTCTGTTATCCATGCTGGTGCTGTTCAGTTCTACGAGCTTCACCTTTAGCATGCATTTCTGCATGGGCCAGTTGGAAAGCATTGCACTATTTCAGCAGGCCAAACCCTGTGAAATGGTTACACAACCTGCACCTTGCGTCCATGACCATAATGGATCTCGGGAGTGTGAACATAACCGTGCACATACGGCTAAAAAAGGCTGCTGCGAAGATCACTTATTGCAGGTAGAAGGACAAGATGAACTTGCCCAGGTTGCGGCTTCCGTTTCCATGCCGGATTTTCACATGGTAGCGGTGCTTTACGCACTTGTCTCGTTCATTTCCAGCGCTCCTACTGTTGATTATTATTCCTACAAAGACTATTCTCCTCCTTTGGTTGGGCGGGACATACCTGTGCTCGTTCAGTCCTTCCTTATTTAAGCATCTCATTCGGTGTAGTGCAAAGATGGCTACTCCATCTCCAAAAGGGCATTTGTTTATGCCTTTAACAGATCAGCATATAGAAAATTGAATGAAATCATGCTTAATAAAATCATAAAATTCTTTCTTGAGAATAAGCTCGTTACGGGCCTTGTCGTTCTCATCTTTATTGGTTTGGGTGTTGCCACGGCACCATTCAACTGGGAAATGGAGAACTTTCCCCGTAACCCCGTTCCCGTAGATGCTATCCCCGATATTGGTGAAAACCAACAGATTGTTTTCACGACCTGGATGGGACGATCCCCTCAGGATATCGAAGATCAAATATCTTATCCATTAACCACTGCCCTGTTAGGTATCCCAAAGGTCAAGACCATCCGAAGTAGCTCCATATTCGGGCTGTCCACTATCTATATAATTTTTGAGGATGATGTAGAATTTTACTGGGGAAGAACCCGAATCCTTGAAAAATTGAATTCCCTCCCGGCAGGAATACTCCCATCAGAAGTCCAGCCCGCATTGGGCCCTGATGCGACTGCTCTGGGTCAAATCTATTGGTATACGCTGGAAGGGCGGAACCCTGAAACAGGTGAGCCAACAGGAGGCTGGGATCCTCAAGAGCTTAGAACGATACAGGATTTTTACCTGGGTTACGCACTTACCTCCGCCAAAGGAGTATCAGAAGTAGCAGCCATCGGCGGGTATGTGAAAGAGTATCAGGTTGACGTTGATCCGGCAGCCATGAAAAAATATAACGTCAATATTGCACAAATCATGAAAGCCGTCAAGGAAAGTAACCTCGACGTAGGGGCAAGAACGATGGAGGTCAACAATGCCGAATACTTGGTACGAGGCCTGGGTTACATAGAAAATCTGGAAGATTTGGAATTGGCAGTGATCACACAGCACAATAATACTGCCATCCGGATCAAAGACGTCGCCAAAGTTAACTTCGGACCGGCCACAAGAAGGGGTGGATTAGATAAAGGTGGGGCAGAGGCAACTGGTGCGGTAGTAGTTGCCCGCTATGGTGCCAACCCTTTAGAAGTCATCGACAATGTGAAGAAAAAGATCGCTGAAATAGCTCCCGGTTTACCGTCTAAAGTACTTCCTGACGGCACGGTTTCAAAAGTGACAGTAGTGCCTTTCTATGATCGGAGTGGTTTGATTAAAGAAACCCTCGGCACCTTGGAAGAAGCCCTGGAGCATGAAATCCTGATTTCCATTATTGTAGTGATTGTACTGATGATGAATATCAGGGCATCTATCATTATTTCTGGACTATTACCTCTTGGTGTTTTGATGACCTTCATTGTGATGAAGTATTTCGGTGTAGATGCCAATGTAGTGGCGTTATCGGGTATTGCCATCGCCATAGGCGTTATGGTAGATGTGGGGGTGGTTTTTGTGGAGAACATAGTCCGGCATTTGGAGATGGAAGAAAATCGTGGGGCCAAAGGTCAGAAATTGCTAACTATCATATATGAAGCTTCTGTAGAAGTAGCCTCAGCGATTATGACGGCATTGGCTACCACCATTGTCAGTTTCTTGCCTGTATTCGCAATGCAAGCACAAGAAGGTAAACTTTTCAGTCCATTGGCGTTCACCAAAACATTTGCTTTGTTGTCATCCCTTATACTTGGACTACTTGTTGTTCCTGCCTTCGCTCATGTCGTTTTTTCAATAAGTTTTAACAAACAACGCACCAAGAAAATTTGGGCTGTTGTAATCGGCGGACTTGGCCTGGTTCTTCTTACTATATATAGCAGTATCCCAGCCATAGCATTGATCCTTTTCAGTATCAATAACTTCTTTGAAAGCAAATGGCCGAAGAAATTAGGAACATGGACCGCCCGGCTAAATACATTGATCATCCTTTTAACGGTCGTCTATTTTCTTACAGGGGCATGGGTGCCATTGGGCGTTCAGAATAGTTTCATCATCAACTATCTTTTTGTGATCAGTATTGTCGGTACTGTGCTTGGAGTACTCATGATTATTGTACATCTCTACCCTATTCTTCTGGGTTGGTGTCTTTCCCACAAGTGGCAGTTTTTCACAATTCCAATCTCCATTGTGATTTTCGGTTTGCTCGCTATGCAGGGGTTTGATAAACTCTTTGGTTTTGTGGCGAATGGATCTGAGACAATGGGCATGAACTTACGCCAAACAAACGCCTGGCAATCATTATCCAAAACATTTCCCGGAGTTGGCAAGGAGTTTATGCCGCCGCTAGATGAGGGCTCCTATTTACTGATGCCTACCACTATGTCACACTCAGGGATTGAGGAGAATATAGATGTAATAAAAAAGGTAGATGCTTATGTGGCACAAATACCGGAGGTAGAGTCTGTTGTTGGTAAATGGGGACGAGTGAACTCAGCCCTTGATCCAGCTCCTATTTCGATGTTTGAAAACACGATAAACTACAAGCCAGAGTACATGGTCAATGAGGACGGACATAGATTGCGGTTTAAGGTCGACAAGGATGGCAATTATGTGTTAAAGGATGGGACAACTCACAACCCCGCTAGAGACGGTTTCAAGAAGCTTGAAATGAACGAACTGGTACTCGATAAAATGAATGGTGAATATTTTCGCCAGTGGCGGGATCATATCAAGTCGCCAGACGATATCTGGGCAGAAATTGTAAAATCGACTAATATTCCAGGCATGACTTCTGCTCCAAAATTGCAGCCCATCCAAACACGGTTGATAATGCTGTCTACAGGCATGCGTGCCCCAGTCGGCATTAAGGTATTTGGGCCTGATCTGAAAACAATTGAAAGTGTTGGCCTTGAGTTGGAGAAAATCCTACAACAAGTACCTAGTATAGAAGCGTCATCCGTTTTTGCAGATAGGATTGTGGGTAAACCCTATCTGGAGTTCGATATTGATCGACATGCGATTGCTCGTTATGGTCTGTCCATGAAAGACATTCAAACCTTCATAGAAGTGGCAATTGGTGGTATCAAGTTGACCACCACTGTTGAAGGGAGGGAACGTTTTCCTGTCCGTGTAAGATATGCACGTGAGTTCAGGGATAACCCCAATGACGTGATGAATGTTCTTATTCCTACATCTTCAGGGGCACAAATACCTTTGGGTGAACTAGCGGAAATCACCTATCGAAGGGGACCGCAGATTATCAAGAGTGAGGATACATTCCTTGATGGTTATGTCATATTTGATAAAAAGCCTGGCAAGGCAGAAGTGGACGTTGTTGAAGAAGCACAGCGATTTATCCAGGCCAAAATAGATGCTGGCGACTTTATGTTACCGGCTGGCGTTTCGTATAAGTTCACGGGCAACTATGAAAACCAGATCAGAGCGACAAAGCGCCTTGCCATTGTAGTCCCAATATCACTCTTAGCAATCTTTCTGATTCTCTATTTCCAGTTTGGCAATGTGCAGACAACCAGTATGGTTTTCTCGGGAATATTTGTTGGCTTTTCTGGGGGCTTTATTATGATTTGGTTGTACAGTCAAGGTTGGTTCATGGATTTTGCTGTGGCTGGTGTAAACATGCGAGACTTATTTGACATGCACACGATTAATTTAAGTGTAGCTGTCTGGGTAGGATTCATCGCCCTTTTTGGTATTGCAACTGACGATGGCGTAATCATGGGGACTTACATCAAGCAAACATTCGATAGGGAAAAACCTAAAGATGTTGCGGCTGTGAGAGAAGCGATTATGCATGCCGGACAACAAAGGGTGAGACCAGCCATGATGACGGCTGCGGTTGCCGTAATCGCATTGATACCGGTGCTAACCTCTACGGGAAAAGGCTCTGACATTATGGTGCCAATGGCTATCCCTTCATTCGGAGGAATGCTTATTCAGGTGATCACTATGTTCGTGGTGCCTACCCTTTATTGTGCGTGGCAGGAAAGAGTGGTTAAAAAACAAGCTAAACGATAATACGATGAAAACTATTTTAACAAATATCTATAGCTGGCTCTTTATACTCCTTCTGGCTGTCACGGGAGTTAGGGCACAGGAAACACTAGACCCAGTTAACGAATACCTCAAAATAGCCGCACAAAACAATCCTGAGCTAATGTCAATTTTTAACCAGTACCTGGCAACACTTGAGCGAATGCCACAAGCTAGGGCACTCCCCGATCCAACAGCAATGTTCAATATTTTTGCCAGTCCGGTTGAAACAAGAGTAGGTGCACAAAAAGCTGGCATCTCGCTTAGTCAAGCATTTCCGTGGTTTGGCCAGTTGAAATCTCAGGAAAATGTTGTGGCACAATTGGCAAAGGCCCGCTATGAGGCTTTTGAAGAAACCAAGAATAGGCTCTTTTTCAATGTCCGATCCGAATACTTTGACTTGTACGTATTGGAGGCAGCAATCAGAATTACAGAGGAGAATATTAATATATTGGAGTCATATCAAGAGCTGGCCAATGTACGATTGGAAGCAGCAAAGGGTAGCGCAGTAGACCTTCTTCGGGTAGAGATGGACTTGGATGAACTGAACAACCAATTGTTGTACCTCAAAGATACCCGGCTACCTATCCAAGCCAGGTTCAATGAGCTGTTAAACACCGAAACTCCAATGGCCATTCAAGTGCCGGACACACTGGCTACGATAGCCTTTAAAGAAGGTAAGAACACCCTTCTGGACTCGATCATCGCACAAAACCCTGTGCTTAAGGGTTTGGATTACGAGATATTGTCCCTTGAAGCCGAGCAAGATGTTGCCCGGAAAATGGGGTTGCCTTCCTTTAGCTTAGGCTTTGCCTATACCAATATTTCACCCCGCACGGACGTGAACATGCCCGACAATGGCAAAGACGCACTGATCTTTCCTCAAGTGGGTGTTCGTATCCCAATTTATCGAAACAAGTATCAAAGCATGTTAAAGGAAAAGGAGTTGCTTTCCACATCTGTCTCAAATAGAAAGGAAAACAAAGTAAATCAACTGGAAACAGATTTAGCGAAAGGCTGGAGAGATTATTCCGATGCAGTCCGACGAGTTTCCCTCTATAAGAGGCTGGTTCGATATGCCGATCAGTCACGTGATATACTGATCGCTCAATACACCACGGCAGGGAGCGATTTCGAAGAAGTGCTGCGCATGGAACGCCAGTTGTTGCGATATGAGTTGGAACTTGAAAAAGCTCGTGCCGACCAAAATACTTTCGTTGCCTACATTAATTATCTAACAGGAAAACAACTTTAAGATGAAAATATTAGATGCCTTAAAAAACAACAAAGTGCTGATCAATATAGGCGTATTGATCCTAGGGTTACTTTTGGGATGGCTCTTTTTTGGAGGGTCAGGATCGATTTCAAATGAGGTGGTTTCTGATGGACATTCAATGGATGACCATAAAGCGGGCACTGTATGGACTTGTTCCATGCACCCGCAGATTCGGGCGGATAAACCGGGGAGTTGCCCAATATGTGGAATGACACTTATTCCATTGGCGTCAGATGAAGATGATTCCGATGGAGATGCACAATTTTCAGTAAAGCTTTCTAATGCTGCCATGAAAATAGCGGAAGTAGAAATGAGTACTATCAAAAAGAAAGCGCCTTATAAAGAAGTGTATTTGCCGGGGAAAGTTATGGCGGACGAGCGGAACATAGCAGAGTTGACTGCACGATATCCCGGTAGGATCGAAAAGCTTTTTGTAAACTTCACAGGCGAAAAAGTAAGAAAAGGTCAGGTTTTGGCCAAAATTTACTCCCCGGAGTTGGTCACTGCTCAACGAGAGCTATTTGAGGCCATAAAGTTTAAGGAAACCAACTCTAACTACTACCAGGCCTCACGTAACAAGTTAAGACTCTGGGATTTAACTGATCAACAGATTACTGCTATAGAAGAGTCAGGAGAGGTTGATTTTAGCTTCGATGTATTGTCTCCGATCACAGGTACGGTCACCATGCGTCATGTCACTCTTGGCGACTACGTAAAAGAAGGATCTGCGCTGTTCGAGGTAGTTGACTTGCGCCACGTTTGGGTCATGTTTGATGCCTATGAAAGCGACATTCCCTGGATCAAAATGCGGGACAAGATAAAATTCAAGATCAAATCAATACCCTCCAAGGACTTTGAAGCAACGGTAACCTTCATTGACCCGGTATTGGATCCCATGTCTCGAGTGGCGGGTGTGAGAGCAGAGTTAGATAATCCAAAAGAATTGCTCAAACCCCAAATGCTGGCTACAGGAGTGCTAAAAACGATGTTGCCGGGTTCCTCTGATCAACTAGTGGTTCCCAAATCGGCAGTACTCTGGACAGGCAAAAAAGCGGTAGTATATGTTATGACCGAAAATCATAATAACATGTTTCAGTTTCGGGAAATAGAACTTGGGGCCGACGCGGGGGAGTATTATGTCGTAAGATCAGGATTGCTGGAAGGTGAGATGGTCGCTTCAAATGGTGTCTTTAAAATTGATGCAGCTGCTCAGCTCAAAGGCGAAAAAAGCATGATGAACCCTGAGGGTGGAAAAGTACAAATGGGCCATGCGGGAATGGACATGGGTGGGGGTGACAAAAAGCCAGCCTCCGGTATAGAACCGACCTCTAGCAAAGGACATGAAGGACATGATACCGGAACAAAAGAAAGTAGCATGAAAATGGACATGTCTGTGGATGAAGATTTCAGGAGACAATTGGCTGAGGTATATAAAGTCCACCTAAAGCTTCAGGATGCATTCCTGGCGACCGATGCCTCAAAAGCAAAAACTAGTGCGGCCGATGTGAAAGCAGTTATTGAGAAAGTGGACATGAGTCTGGTTAAAGGTGAAATGCATAATCATTGGATGAAAGGTCTAAAGGAACTCAATGCATCACTGGACAAAATAAAAGGGAGCAGTGATATCGAAAAGCAACGACTGGCTTATGCCGATTTTAATGATGCCTTATATAGCGCAATAAAAATGTTCGGATCAACGGGGGTAACCATATACTACCAGTTCTGCCCTATGGCTAGAAATGGGGAGGGTGCCTTTTGGCTAAGCCCAGTAAAGGAAATAAAAAACCCATATTACGGAGAATCCATGTTGACTTGTGGTGAAAATAGGGAAATAATAGATTGACTAGTTAGTAGGTAGGTTGGAAGAGTCCCCGGTCACTGGAGACCATACCGGGGACTTCATTCAATTTTGATTAAAAAACTAAAAAATGAAAGAGTGTTGTAATGTGGGAGATAAAAGACCTTTTGGAAAAGGGAAGGTTTTAAAAAGGCATTTCTGGGGCTTACTGATCTTGGTAGTACTTGGCTTGGCAGTGGCTGATGCGCTGGGCGTCCAAAAGTTGGAGCCACACCACGATTTCATAAATCATAGTCCTCCTGCCATAAAAAATGATTCAAAATGACACGTAATGATCTATAGTAGTAATTAAAACTTTTAAGATCATGAAAGCAAAAATCAGTATTCTTGGTATAGCTGTCATTGCATTATTTGCAATAAGTTGTTCAGTTGTGAAACCCGGCACGCAGGCCATGAAATGGAAGCCCTATGGAAAAGGGCTTCAGACCCAGAAAATCTATAAAGACGGAGTAGTTTGGCGCTTGCCTTGGAATAACGTGGTACGATACAGTACCCAGTGGCAAACATTTACGGAGGATGTGTCCATCCTTACTAAAGACGAATTGCATATTCCAATTACAGTTTCGGTTACCTTAAGGCCTATAGAAGCAGAGCTTGCACAACTTGAACTAGAGGTAGGGCAGTACTATTACCAGAATGTAGTTAGGCCTGAATTCGTAAGCTTGACCAGGAACAGTTTCTCAGGCTATGAATACAAAGTAGTTTCGCCTAAAAGCCCTGAGATTGAAACTTCGATATACGAGCAACTAGTTACTAAAATTGAGGGGAAACACCTTGAAATCGACAATGTAACGATCAGTCACATTAAGTATCCGCAGGTGGTGACCTCTGCGGTAGATCGAAAATTAGCTGTAGAGCAAGACATACAGCAAAAAGACTATGAAATAAAGATAGCTGAGAAGCAAGCAGAAATTCAGCGTATTCTAGCTAAAGGCCAACGTGATGCACAGCAGATTATAGATGCGGGACTAACCCAAAGGTATCTGCAATACAAAGCGCTGGAAGTGCAGGACAAGCTGACCAGCAGTCCAAATACCAAGTTCTATTTTGTGCCGATGGGTAAGGATGGGCTTCCTCTGATCGTGGATACTGGTGGAGGAAATTAAAATGTGGCACAAGAAAAATTGATAGATCGAAAATGAAAAAGCAAGTAATAATGATTCTGGCCCTCATTGCAGCAATGGGAGCCTACGCACAGCACGACCATGCTGCGCATGGAGCACAATCAAGTACGCAACAAATGGAGCCAATGTTCAAAGACAAGGCAGTGGGTACAGCCTACTCGCATTACACCCATCTAAAGGATGCTTTGGTAGCATCTGATCGGCAAGAAGTGGCAGCCGCTTCCGAAGCTTTGGTGAAAGCGCTTCATCAGATGAAGAATGCTGACAAAGCCCATGCTGAAGCTGCCAAAGTAGCCCAGGGCGGCTCGCTGGACGAACAGCGTAAAGCCTTCACAGCATTGAGTGAGGAAATGGCCAATTTGGTAAAAAACAGCGGACTTTCTATGGGAGAAGTGTACCTGGAGTACTGTCCCATGGCCAAAGCCTCCTGGCTTTCTAGCGAGAAGGAAATTAGCAACCCCTACCTTGGCAACAAGATGCTGAAGTGCGGGAGCGTGAAAGAAACAATTAATTAACATAACATAAGACCTGACACTACGGATTGGACCAACTCATATGGTCAAACCCGATCCATACACCAGGCGAAAACACAATGAGAAATGAAAAAGCACATCATTTTCAGCATGGCGTTCCTGGCAGGAATACTGCTGGCAGCACAAGTACTGGTGGCTCAGCCCGCCAGTGACAAAACAGCACAGCGCCTGGTCCATATAAATGGTAAGGGTGAGGTATCGGATGACGGTGGCACCAAACTCGGATACATCAGTAAGGAAGACATAGTTTTCAATAATCAAGGGCAAAAACTGGGCTTTATCAAAAATGGTAAAGTATATGATGCTGAAGGTAACTCCTTGGGTAAGGCTAAAAAAGATGGCCGCTATTACAACAATGATGGAGTCTTCATTTTGAGTACCAAAACCATTGGAGACAAGTGCGAAATCCTGGATCCGGAAGGTCACAAGAAGGGTACAGTTCATGAAAACTACAAACTTCATGCATGTGCCGCACACTGCTTCTTTTTAGAACAGGAAATGAATAAAGAAGAGGACAAGTAAACATAAAGTCCTGTTTTGAAGAGTGGAAAGTTAGATTGGATATCGTTTCGGTGACCAGTCCCTCCTCCACTCTTCTTGCAGGCACCAAATGTGCAATGCCATGAAGAAAAAGAAATTTAATAAAAATTATCCAGGGACATCCACCAAAATCATGGTGTATGTCTACCTCGTATTAGCTACCCTGGTAGTGACCACCGCTGGTCTAGCGTATTGGATCAACTATCTCCAGCAAAGCCCATCTGATAGCTTCAGCTTTACAGAAGTTCAAAAACCAATTGATCCAAATTTGGTGTGCATGGTCAACGACGCATACATGGGAAAGCCACAAATCCCTGTGCCTGTCAATGGAAAGACCTATTATGGATGCTGCCAGGGATGTGTAGATAAGCTCAACAACCTGGAAAGTACAAGGATCGCCATTGACCCTTTCAGCGGTAATCCTGTGGACAAATCAGAAGCCTACATCGTGCTGCTTAATCAACAGGGAGTTGTTGCCTATTTTGAATCGGAATCAAATTATACGGAATTTTCTAAGACCCAATAAAAGATGGAAATCATACAATGCTTGGCCAATCTTCGAGTTTCACCGGCGATTCCTGTAAACCTCTACCACCTACATTATGGTTTGGTTTCTTATATGGAAAATGAATTCCTCACCGAATCGCATTTGCAAAAGCGAGGGATCGAGCATGAACAATTGTACTCAATATTCGTTACTACCTGTAGATCACTATTGCTTTGTGAACCGTTTTAGAAAAATATTGTCCATTTTATTGTCAATTCTGATGCTATTCAGTTCGAGTAGCTTTAGTATTGCAATGCACTTTTGTATGGGCGAACTGGAGACAGTGTCGTTAATTGGAAAAGCTGAATCGTGTCAAATGATTCAGGAAAGGCCTTCTTGTGGTGCGAATCAATCCAATATTAGTGATGAGCATCACCGAATCACCAATGAAAATAGCTGCTGTCAAGATCAGAAGGTATTAATTGACGGTCAGAATGAAGTTATTGAAAATAGTATTGTCGCCTTTTCAGAAATTCATTTAGCGGCTATTGTTGCCCCGTTGGATTACATATGGTTTGAAACTATTATAGTCGACGGCCCTTCATACAAAAACTATTGCCCCCCGTTGATAGATCGAGATATTCAAGTGCTCGTTCAGTCATTTCTTATTTAGGCCCCTGATCAATTTGGGAGTTTTAAGTTAGCGACACAATACTTTCTGGTATTGGTTCACCCCTTCAATATTATTTCCACAGAATTTATTTATTAACTGTTATACCTAAAAGCGGCCAATCGCCGCAATAGATATCAATCATTATGAAAAAGTCAATGCTAATGTTCGGGCTTGCTTTGGTAAGCTTCTCTGCAAGTGCACAACACGACCACGCCAGTGGCACCGCTGAAAAGGCAACAAGTAAACAAATGGCACCAATGTTTGAAGATCAGAACATAGGTCTTGCCTATGGCGCATACATTCAATTGAAAGAGGCATTGGTGGCCTCGGAATCAAAAAGCGCAACCACTGCGGCAGCTGGACTTCAAAAGTCACTGGCAGCGGTAGACAATAGTAAGTCTGCGCTTGCCGAAGCAGCCAAAGTAGCCAAGGCTGCTACGCTGGACGACCAGCGCAAAGCTTTTGTGGGCTTAAGCAATGAGATGACTGCCCTGGTGAAGGGAGCTAAGCTTTCAATGGGCACTATCTATTTGGATTATTGTCCTATGGCCAAGGGTTCGTGGCTTTCTAACGACAAGGAAATAAAGAATCCTTACTACGGGAGCAAGATGCTTTCCTGCGGCAGCGTGAAGGAGACGATTGAATAGGGGACAGGCCAAAACTAATAATGATCATACATAGAACTGATCATTCAAATGCTCAATCGCCACTGGTTAGGTTGTTATTAAAGGCTGAAGTACTTGAATTCTTTTGAGTATTTCAGCCATTGACGCAGGCACCAAAGGCAGCGAACTTAAATAGGATGCCATTGTCGTGACGCTGCGGATACGTATGTGCGAAAAAGTAAAAAGCTTAAAAGGGCCAAAAAGAAACTTTTAAATTATCACGTGGTATGAAGAGAAGACATTTTGTAAAGCTTTCCGCTGGTTCTGTAGTTCTACCCATGGTTCTTCAGAACTGCATGTTCCACGACAGGGATGGAAATGTAGGCATCGTAGACACGGGGTTTGATATGCCATTGCCATTGCCGGAAGAAGCTGGAGCGTCTCTTGATTTGAGCCCAGGTAGCCAAAGAACCAGCATTTTAGAAGGCAAAACAACCAGCACGTTCGCCTACAGGAGCAATATTCTGGGTCCCACCATTCGGGCTTTTAGGGGCGAGATGCTTATTGCCAGCGTGCAAAATGCTCTATCCGAGCCAACAAACGTACACTGGCATGGGCTGAAGGTGCCAGCTAACATGGATGGCAATCCTGTCGACATTGTAAAAGCTGGAGAATCATTTCAATACAGTTTTCCAATTGATCAAAGAGCCGGAACCCACTGGTATCATCCGCATCCGCATGGCGCCACTGCAAGGCAAGTGCATAATGGCCTGGCCGGAATACTTATTATCAATGATGACGAAGAACTGGCACTCGGACTTCCCGCTGGCGACTTCGAGGTTCCGCTGGTCATTCAGGATAAAAGGTTGAAGGCAGGAAAATTGGTCTATGATCCGTCAATGATGGAAACGATGACCGGGTATTTTGGCCAGACGATCACGGTGAATGGCGTAGCATCACCTTTTCACGAAGCTCAGGGGAGGTGGTACAGGTTGAGGATATTGAATGGATCTACTGCAAGGGTTTATAATCTTGCTCTGAGCCCCAATTTGGGCATGAAAATAATTGGGAGCGATGGTGGTCTGCTTGGTGCGCCTGAAGATGTCAATGAAGTCTTGCTTGGCCCTGGCGAGCGACTGGACGTTTTGGTAGATTTTTCGGCAGAACCAGTAGGCTCTGAAGTCTATTTGGAAAGCAAAAAGTTCAATGGGGGATCGTCGCAAGGAGCCGAGAGCTTCAAAATCATGAAATTTATTATCGGGGCATCAACCGGTGATACCTTTCAGCCACCCGGCTCTCTTTCGGTCATCGACAAGATTCCTGAAAATCAAGCAACTAAAGTCAGGAACTTTGAGATTAACAGGATGGGGATGATGGGCAGTGGAGCTATGCATACTTTCAATGGAAAGTCTTATAAGAGAGGCAGAGTTGACGAGACAGTGAAAGCCGGGGCCACGGAAATTTGGGAGTTTGACAATGCAGGCGATGAAATACACCCGATCCACATACACGCAGTTCAGTTTCAAATATTGTCGAGAACCGGGGGGAGGAATGGCATTATCCCCTCGGAGAAAGGATGGAAGGACACCGTTTTGATCTTACCGAAGGAAAAGGTCAGACTTATTATGACTTTCCCAGATACGCCTGGTGAATTTGTATTTCATTGCCATAATCTGGAGCATGAGGATGATGGCATGATGCTCAACTTTGAAATTGTATAGTTGTGCGAAGTGGAGATTGAAAATTGCCAGCATGCCTGAAACTTTGCTATTCTAACTAGGTTTTTTTTAGCCGGAAAGTGAGCGGTTTTGTGCGAAATTGAGGGGCAAAGAACTTTGCTAGTTCATTGGAAAATGTTAAATTTACTTGAATTGAAAAGAATAATAGCCATATTTATTGTTGCAGCTTTCTTGGGGCAAAGTTTTCAATATATCCCTTTGAAAAAGATAGGATTTCTCCTTAGCCATAGTCTGCATCACCTCAGTTCAGACCACTCTTCTGCTGTAGCTTTACTAGGCCACTATGTGCATGATTGGGAAGACCCAAGCCATTATCCCCTTAGTGAAAATGAAGCTGACCATTTTAATTTGAGCGCCAATAATCCTGTTTGCGTTCAAAATAGTGTAGCCGAACTTTTGGATATGCCAGGCGAATCGTCCTTGGTGAAAAAGCTGAAGCCCTATTGTTTCAGTGTGATTACTTCGAGCGCCAGGTGCATATTTCATCCCCCTAAGTTTTCATAACCAACAACTTTCAAGTTTACGCTGTTTGCAATTTATCGTTACCAATTGCGCTGCAATTGGAATGCATTGCTATTCCATGCCCTAAACTTGGGTGATAATTGGGTTCTAACACTCTCAGCTGCGTTGCGTGTGATCACTGACTGCTTCAGCGGTAACGTCAAACTTATGCCATCAAGAGAGAAACCATCAGAACCTTGAGTTGTTTTCGGGCAGTATACCCCTATGGTGGGCAACTGGCTAGAAACAGCTATTTCCATGCATGCTATATGAGAAACGTAGTACAATCATTCTATTATGAGCCGGTTATTATTGGTGTTCAGGTACCTTCAAATTCTCACCTCGGGAGGAAAGGGAGACAAAGTTGAGTCGGAGTTGAGATCTATTCTGAAACATTGCAGGTCTTTAGTTGAAAGGTTTGATTTCCAGTCCTTTGAGAGCCAATATGGCAAGGATGTCTTGTTTGTGGACTCTGGAAGAAGGGCCATGCCATTTAGTGGTTTTTTGAAAGATTCGTCAAGCGACTGTCGGCTTCATTTTAAAGACTACTCTGTAAGCATCCACACTCATTTCGACATGGCAATGGGGATCGAGGAGTTCAGGTATGAGATTGAAAGCAATGGAAGTTTGCAAGGTATTTCAGGAAGTGGTATAACAACCACCATCTTGAAATTTGACAACGGAGAGTGGAGGATTATTCACTGCCATAACTCCTTTCGCCAATTTTGATCAAGCGTCCATCGAAAGACTCCATTTCAGAAATCAGATGCACACTTGTATGAAACTAAAAAAAATGAACAATTAAAATGGAAACATTAATTCCTGATTGGGCGCCTAATGTGCACCCGTTAATTATCCACTTCCCCATCGCTCTTTGGCTGGTGGCCGTGTTGTTTGATTTCCTCACCCTTATCAAGCAGGGTTGGGAGCTGAGAAATGCAACATTGGCTTTGTATGTTTTGGCAGCAGTTTCGGCTCTGGCAGCCTTCTTCAGTGGTGAGCAGGCCATAGATAATGTGGCTATTTCATTCCAGGGGGAGATGACAGCCGGTAGCCATTCCGACTGGGGACATTATACGCTCTATTTCTTTCTGGCGTACGCTACAGCCCGGATAGGTCTTTTTTGGAAAAGGTGGGACAAGAAGCGGATAATAGCGGTTGCCCTTTTTGCTGTGGGGCTGGCTGGCATCGCCGTGGTAGCCAAAACAGCCGACCTTGGAGGAAAGCTGGTCTACAAATATGGGGTAGGCACGAGCAAATAATTAGTATTCACATTACACAAAAGATGATATGAAATTTTCTAAAAAAGTGACGTATATGATGGCCTTTCTAGCTTTGGCCATGATAGCCTCTTGTTCACAAGTCAATAAAAGTGAGTCAGAAAAGCAAGCGCATGATGAAGTTGCCACTGCGCACGATGAAGAGGGAGAAGCACATGAGCATGCGACAGAAATGCATGAAGGCCATAATGATTCTGCTACCAGTGATGGCGACGCCAAAATATGGCGTCCGGGTGCCACTGATGAAAATATTCTTCAATCTGATTTCCATTTTCTGGCCGGCAGTGTCAATGATGTTAGCCCTGAAGTAGTCAACGAAGGTGAAAGTAAAGTCCTGAAACTAACTCCAAATGGTAAGCAAGCTGGTTTTGTTTTTCATGCCGCCTACGGCAGTGTAGGGGTGGTTGTCTCGACGAATATCTCGCAATTCGAGGGCTCGTTCAGGTTGATTCATCACGCTCAGGACAAAGACAAATTTGAGTTTGTGGAGCTTACAAGTGAAAAAATGAGGCTTGGCCGAACCGTAAATGGCGCCGAGAAAATCTTTGATGAGAAAGCATATTCGCCAGGTACCGGATGGCTAGACTTGAGAGTTTCCGCCGCCGGTTCGCACTACAAAGGGTATATAGGAGATAAGACAATCACACATGGGCATGGAGATGTCATGGAGGATGGTTTTGTAGGAATCATGCTCAAAGGATCTGGAACCGTGCTTATCAAGTCTATTGAAGTTTCACCATTGTCAAACGAATAGTAGATCTCACACACATCATTATGAAAAATTACACGATATACATTTTTGTCTTTTTGTTGTTTTATTCAGCAAAGCCCGCTTTGGCTCAAACTGACACCGAGCAGGTGAAGCAAGTCATGAAAAAGTACAAAGAGGTGCTGGAAAGTCTGGATGTCTCCAAATCTTATGCCTTGTTTTCGGATGACTCACAGGTAGTGGAGTCTGGGAAAATAGAAGGCACTTATGCCGATTATATAGCCCATCACATAGGCCCAGAACTTGGACATTTTTCGTCTTTCACATTCAGTGAATACGAAATTGAGGTTGTTGTGGCCCTCCCTTATGCTTTCACGACTGAGTCGTATGTATATACTCTTGTGTTCAAGGAAGATGGAAAAAAGGTGGAGAGAAAGGCTGTTGCTACATCAATTTTGCAGAAAATAGACGGCAACTGGAAGATAATAAAGACCCACAACTCTTCGAGGGCTAGAAAATAATGGCAAGCAAGCGATATACCCCGGCATTAGGTTTTGCCTCCCTGAGCGACTGGTACGATCTGGCCATAAAGGTGACCATGCCTGAACGAAGGATTAGAGCGAAGCTGGTTGACCACCTGGTCCCAGAGGCTGGGGAGCATATTCTGGAGTTTGGTTTTGGTACCGGTACCAACCTGCTTGTTGCAGCAAATCGCTGTTCTGATTGCCACCTCATTGGGCTGGATATTGATCCAAAAATGCGTGAGATCGCCGCCAAAAAGCTAAGCAGGCATTCATTCAATATCCCACTGGAACTGTATGATGGTGGAGAATTTCCCTTTGAGTCAGGAACCTTTGATAAAGTATACAGTTGCCTTGTGTTTCACCACCTTGATAAAGCTTCTAAAATATGGTCCATGAGGGAAATTCACAGGCTCCTTAAACCTGGCGGAAGATTCGTTCTTGGCGATTGGGGCAAGGCGAAAACAAAAACCCTGCGCAATGCATTTTACATGGTTCAATTCCTCGACGGCTTTGCCACTACCAACGACAATGTCAACGGCCTCATCCCAGAATATCTCTCTAGTGCAGGTTTTTCGGAGGTTCAGGAGGCTGAATATATTAATTCTATGCTGGGCACCTTTACATATCATGTCTGCTCACGCACCTAAATAGATTTATTAACGAAACAATTGAAATGAAGATCAATCATCGAAAATTATTAATAGAAGTGATTTCAGCAGTTTGTATTGTGCTGTCCCCTTTGGAGGAATCCTATGCGCAGGTTGATACAACAGAATATAGGCTGACAATCAGCGAGAAAACGATTAATTTGACTGGGAAAGACAGAAAAGCACTTGCCATCAATCAACAAATTCCCGGCCCCACTCTTCGGTTTGAAGAGGACGGATATGCTGTGATTTATGTCAAAAACGACCTTGATGTAGAGACCTCTGTCCACTGGCACGGACTCATATTACCCAATTACTATGACGGTGTTCCCTACCTCACCACCCCTCCGATAGAGCCGGGAGAAACGCAGAAATACGAGTTTCCACTGCGGCAAGGTGGGACCTACTGGTATCACTCGCACACTGGCCTGCAAGAGCAGCTCGGAGTGTACGGGTCGATAGTAATTGAACCACGTCAACGAAAAATAGAATACGATACAGATCTTGTGTTGGTATTTTCCGACTGGACAGACGAAAACCCCATGCACGTGATGAAGAATCTTAAGCGAAGGAACGAATGGTATTCAATCAAAAGAAATACCGTCACTCCGCTGGCCAGGGTCATCAGCCGTGGAGGACTAGGGGCGCAGCTTAAGTTCTGGAGGCAGCGAATGCCAGGTGCCGACATTGCTGATGTGTATTATAACGCCTTTTTGACCAATGGTGCTAAAGAGCAGGAATACCCTGATTTAAAGCCCGGTCAAAAGGTGAGGGTCAGAATGATTAATGCTTCTGCTTCTACTTATTACTGGTTGACATTTGGTGGTGAGACACCTACTTTGATCGCTTCTGATGGTGTTGACGTTGTTCCCGTGAAACGTAACAAAACCCTCTTCGCAGTGGCGGAGACTTACGATTTTTTGGTTACTGTTCCGGAAAATGGTAAGATTGAAATCAGAGCTACCTCTATGGATGGTGCGGGGAAAACGTCAGCGTTTTTAGGTGCAGGATCTATCATTGCGGCACCTGACGTACCGAAACCTGACTATGTAGGAATAATGAAAGCCATGGCGAAAATGGAAATGAAAATGGGAGCGCCAGCCATGATTTTCAACCCGTCTACCAATGAAGGTCTTGAGAAGATGGAGAGGTATGGGATGCAGATGAAGGGAGATATGTCGGGAATGAAGATGGACGGGATGGAAAATAAGGACATGGGAGATAAATCTACTCCCAGTGAAAGTTCCATGCACGAGGGAATGGATATGCCAATACAATCGCCGACGGATACACTACCTACCCCAACAGCGAACCCCATGCAGCACGGCAAGATGCAGATGAATTTGCCGCAGGGCCAGAAGGAGTCTGTACTGACGGGGGTTGGTATGGGGCCTGATCAGGGGTATGATTTTTTGAAGTCACCCGAGGCAACCAGCTTCCCAGGTGACCAGCCTGTTCGGGAAATGGTACTCAATCTGAATGGAAATATGTGGAGGTACATATGGAGCATGAACGGTAAGGTTCTGGATGAAGCTGATAAGATAGAAATCAAGCAGGGAGAAATCGTCCGTATCACCATGAATAACCTTACAATGATGAATCACCCTATGCACTTGCACGGTCATTTTTTTAGGGTAATTAATAAAAATGGTGATTACTCGCCACTAAAGCATACAGTGAATGTGGCTCCCATGCAAAGCATCACTATAGAGTTTGATGCCAACGAATATGGAGATTGGTTTTTCCACTGTCATATTTTATATCACATGGAAGGTGGTATGGCAAGGGTGTTTAGCTACGGCACACCCCGTGACCCAAAATTGAACAGATATCCGCTGTCCGCACTTATTAAGGAGACAAACAAATATTATTTCTGGGGAGTTGCTTACGGAGCAAGTCATATGTCGGCTGTAGAAGTAACGACCTCCAACGTACGCAGTCAATTTAATTTCGGAGTGGAGTACGGCTGGAACAACAATATTGAGTCTGACTTGTCGTACGAGTACTACCTGAGCGACTATTTTAGAGTGTATGGTGGGCTGAATACAGAAAATGCGACCAGTGGAGATTTGAGTCAGTTCAATACTGTTGCTCAGGTAGGTGTTCGTTATTTGCTCCCCTATTTCATAAATGCCGACCTGGGAATTGACAATCAGCTAAGACCACAATTACGGCTGTCTTCTGAATACCTCATTTTCAGAAGGGTTGCTATTTTTGGGAGGTACGAATTCAGACCTGATTTTGGCGTCTTTCAGTCTCCTGACCCTGTGGCGACTTATCGCTCCGAACAGGTATGGAATGTTGGGGTAGACTATATTATATCAAAAAATTTCTCACTGACAGCTAGTCATGACAACCGGTTTGGCACTGGCGGTGGGTTAACAGTCAGATTTTAAGGGGTTAATTTGAATACATATTTTTAAGTGCATACAAACATTTATTTAATGAATTACTATAGAACAACCATAATGAAAAACCTAAGTTATCTTTTATTAGCGCTGGTGCTGCTAACAGCCGCCTGCGAGTCAAAGAAATCTTCCATGGATGAGCACCAGCATCAGGCTACCGAGCCTGCGGTTGCTTCGGTGGATACCCTGAAAAAAAGCATCCCTAAGGAAGCCCATGGACAAGTGGGAGGCGTCCACGTTTCTATGGCATACCACGCTCCCGGAGCCAGAGGACGGGTGATATGGGGAGGACTTGTGCCTTTCAACGAAGTGTGGGTGACGGGTGCTCACAGTGCTACCAGCATCACCTTTTCGAAAGATGTAGAAATAGGTGGGGTAACAGTGCCAGAAGGAAAATATGCCTTATTCACCATTCCCGGTAAGGACTCTTGGCAGATAATTATCAATAGAAATTGGGAACAGCATTTGGCGGATGATTATTCCGCAGCCGAAGACGTGGTACGTGTTGAAGTAGTACCTCAAATTGATCTTCCGCTCCAGGAAAGGCTTAACTATAATATTGAGGACAAAGGAGATGGCAAGGGAGCTATTACCATGACGTGGGAGAAACTGGGTGTGACTCTGGAGTTCAGCGACAAATAGTAACAGACTTAAAATCAGCACAATGGAACATCATCATCATACCAGCAATCAAGAGCATCATGCTCACGAACATTCTAAACACAGCGGTTCGGGTCACCACGGTCACCACGCCCACATGATAGAGGATTTCAAGAAGAGGTTCTGGGTGTCGATTGTCCTTACCGTTCCTATTTTGGCACTATCCAAAATGATTCAGGAGTGGTTGGGATTTGAATTCGGTTTTGCAGGCGATCAATATGTTTTATTCGGACTGTCATCGCTCATTTTCTTCTACGGGGGTTGGCCTTTCCTGAAAGGGCTTATTGATGAGGTAAAGGAGAAGACACCTGGCATGATGCTGCTGATTGCAGTGGCCATTACAGTGGCCTATGGGTATAGCTCGGCTGTCGTATTCGGTTTGGAGGGAAAGGACTTTTTCTGGGAGCTGGCGACGTTAATTGTGATTATGTTGTTGGGCCACTGGATAGAGATGAAGTCGGTGATGGGTGCTTCCCGTGCGCTGGAGCTTCTGGTGCAGATGATGCCAGCGGAGGCGCACCTTGTTCACGACGATCATGTGATGGACGTGAAAGTGTCTGAACTAAAGAAGAATGACATTATACTCATTAAGGCCAACGAAAAGCTTCCCGCTGATGGTATCATAGTGGAGGGCGAGAGCTACCTTGACGAAAGCATGCTGACTGGCGAAAGCAAACCAGCTAAGAAAGCAAAAGGCGATCAGGTCATTGGGGGATCTGTGAATGGCAATCAGTCCTTCAAAGTAAAGGTAGAAAAGACGGGGGAGGAGAGCTACCTCAATAAGGTGATTAAACTTGTGCAGGACGCACAAAAGGCGAAGTCTAAAACGCAGAACCTGGCCAATACGGCCGCCAAGTGGCTGGCATATGTGGCCATAAGCGCCGGTGCGATTACGCTCATCGTATGGTTGGCCATGGGCAAGCCAATGGACTATGCCCTGGAGCGCATGGTGACCGTGATGGTAATATCCTGTCCACACGCATTGGGATTGGCCATTCCTCTCGTAGTTGCCATTTCCACGGCTGTTTCGGCAGGCAAGGGCTTGCTGATCAGAAACAGAACTGCCTTTGAAAATGCAAGAAAGATTACTGCCTTTGTTTTTGATAAAACAGGCACTCTTACCGAAGGTAAATTCGGTGTTTCGAGGTTCGAAAGCAAGACCAAGAGCCTCTCTAAAGAAGAGATGATGGCTGCTGTGGCATCGTTAGAGCAAAGCTCCGAGCACCCTATTGCACAGGGCATTGTGAAAGCCGCCAAAGAAGCAAAACTGAAACTGAAGAACGTAAAGAGTTTTGAGTCGCTGACATCGAAAGGTATTCAGGGACGTGTTGACGGTAAAAATTGGAAAGTAGTAAGCCCGGGTTATTTAAGAGAAAAGAATATTGATATTCCGAAAGAGGCTGGCTCTGACGCTGCTGAAACGATCGTATTCGTGATCAGGGAAGACAAACTGGTTGGGTTTATAGCTTTGTCGGATAAAATAAGGGAGGAAAGTGCTGAGGCCATCAAAACGCTCAGAGCGAAAGGAATGAAGCTCTTCATGGCAACAGGCGACAATGAAAAGACGGCCAAGGCGGTCAGTGAAAAACTGGACCTCGATGGCTATTACAGCGAGGTGCTGCCCGACCAAAAGGTCGACATCATTAAGAAGCTGCAGAAGGAAGGGCACTTTGTAGCCATGACAGGCGACGGTGTCAACGATGCGCCCGCCCTTGCTCAGGCCAATGTAGGAATAGCTGTAGGGTCCGGGACTGATGTGGCAGCAGAGACAGCAGATATCATTTTGGTGAATAGCAATCCTAAGGACATAGCTAACCTGGTGATTTTTGGCAGGGCCACCTACAAAAAGATGATACAAAACCTCGTATGGGCTACGGGTTACAATGCTGTTGCATTGCCGTTAGCGACTGGGTTTATTCCCGGCATGGTGATAAGTCCAGCCATTGGTGCTGTGTTTATGAGCCTGAGTACTGTGATAGTCGCTATCAATGCGCAGCTTCTTAAACGGTCGATGAAGTAGTAGTGAGCTGGGCTGGCCGCTTGCCGCAGCACTTGAAAAAGGAAAAAAGATTTCCGTAAAATAGATGTTTGGAACCAACCTCAGTAATACAAACGTCTTGTCATTCACTATAAAACTGTTTAAGAAACTACAAAGCTCTTGATCCAAACTTTGCAATAGCCTTGCATCACACATTTGCGTATATTTGCATTCAGTGAAAATTGCCTCTTACATATTGAGTTTTTATTTCATATCCCTTGTGGGGGTAGCATGCACAGATACGGTACCCGTAGAGCGCTCACAAAATGCCGTGTCAGTGAGTTGTACTAATGATAGTAATCATGGCCACTCACAGGAAAGCGGCCTGGATGGTTGCTCACTGCTCTGTGTATGTCACTGTTGTCATGTTCACTTTGTATCTGTTTTGGGATTAGTTTTTACTCATCCAACTAAACTTCCCAACGTATATACTTCCTATCTTCAGGATTTCATGAGTATTGAAATCTCCGGCTTTCTCAAACCTCCAAGATCATAATGTCAATTGTTTAGCGGGATAAGTATGCCAGACTGGTAAAGTTTGGTTCATCACACCTTATCTGAAAGTTTGCTAAACACCCCTCACGTGCTTTTCTCATAAAGCAACCTTTTATTCTTGCTCAATTCTATTTGTCCAGCTTGAAAAAACTGAATAAAACCCGAAAGAAACGGGGGGAAAGTGGAAGTAAGAAGGTGACTGTCAAAATCGTGCTGAAATGGATTTTCATTGCTCTCATTAGCGCAATACTCATTTTGGCTACGATTGTCAGGCTCATTCACTTCATTGTTTTCCACGTCTAATAATTTAATAGTCATATGATCAATCAAATCATTTCTTTTTCAATAAAGAATAAATTCATTGTGGGCCTGTTAACGCTGACGCTGATTGGGGTCGGTATTTACTCAATGTCCACCATTAATCTGGGATCAGTCCCGGATATAACTAACAATCAAGTACAGGTAATTACTGTTTCCGAGAACCTTGCAACAGAGGATATTGAACAATTTGTCACTTATCCGGTGGAGTTGGCGATGGGGAACCTTCCAGGTGTTGATGAAATACGGTCTATCTCTCGGTTTGGTCTTTCTGTTGTCACCATTGTCTTTGAAGATGATATGGGTACTTACCTGCCCAGACAATTGGTGCAGGAAAAACTCAATGAACTGAAAGAAACCATCCCTCAGGAATTTGGTAGCCCCTCAATGGGGCCTATTTCCACAGGGCTAGGACAGATTTATGAATACACCATTCAGCCCAAAGCAGGATATGACACAGCGTATTCAGCAATGGAGCTCCGTACTATTCAGGACTGGATTGTTAAGCGACAGCTAACGCTGCTTGAAGGAGTTGTAGAAATCAATTCCTTTGGTGGTTATATTAAGCAGTACGAAGTGGCCATTAATCCGGAAAAGCTGAATGCTCTGAACGTTAGTATTTCTGAGGTTTATGAGGCATTGGCTCGCAACAACGTCAACACGGGAGGTGCCTATATTGAGAAAAGCAAAATGGCCAATTTCATTCGGGGTGAAGGTCTGGTTCGCACCATAGATGATATAGAAAATATTTCAGTCCGTAACGAAAATGGCATTCCAATACTCATCAGAGATGTAGCTGAAAAAGTTCATTTCGGGCATCAGGTTCGATATGGTGCCTTCACTCAGGATGGTCATGAGGCTGTGGGGGGAATCATCATGATGTTGAAAGGGTCGAACCCCAATGCGGTCATTCAAAATGTAATCCAGCGAATGACTGAAATTGAAAAGTCCCTTCCTGAAGGCCTTGAGTTTAATGCATATCTTGATCGGAGCTCTCTAATTGAGCGGACTACAAGCACAGTCAGCAAAAATTTAATTGAAGGAGCACTTATTGTGATTTTTGTTCTTGTTGTGCTGCTGGGAAGTTTAAGAGGTGGCATTGTCACTGCGTCATTAATTCCACTCTCTTTACTTTTTGCATTTATTCTCATGAAAGCCACCGGGGTTTGGGCGAATTTGATGAGCCTCGGAGCCATTGATTTTGGAATCATCGTGGACGGTGCTGTGATTATAGTTGAAGGCACAGTTCATGAAATTGAAAAGGGGATAAGGGCTGGCAAGAATAAGTTTGATCAGGCTCAAATGGACGAAATAGCCTATGAATCCGGGAGCACCATGATGAACGCTGCTTTTTTTGGACAACTCATCATTCTCATCGTATTCACCCCTATCCTTTTTTTAACAGGTGTTGAGGGTAAAATGTTTACTCCAATGGCCTACACATTTGGGTATGCTGTTCTAGGTGCAATTATTCTATGCCTGACTTATGTGCCAATGATGACTGCATTGCTAATGCGTCCAATAAGTAATCCAAAAAATTGGTTTGCAAGGTTAGAAAACGGAATAAACAAGTTCAGCGAGAAGATCATCAATGCTTTAAATAAAGTGTATCATCCGTTGATTATTGGTGCCTTGAAACTGCGATTAGCGGTTATAGGTATTGCTTTGGCTCTACTCGTCGGGGCGGGGCTCATTTTCTCAAGAATGGGGGGTGAATTTATTCCCCAACTCGATGAGGGCGACATAGCAATGCAAGCCCTTATTCGACCAGGAAGTGGTCTCAGTGAAGCTATTGATGTGTCCATTAAGATCGAAAACATATTAAAAGAAAATTTTCCGGAAATAACAACAGCAGTCGCCAGAATTGGAGTTGCCGACATACCAACAGATCCCATGCCTTTAGACATAGCCGATATGTATCTAATTCTAGAGAAGGATAGAGAGAAATGGGTTTCCGCAGATTCGAAAGAACAGCTTATTGAGAAGATCAAAGAGAAGTTAGACATACTTCCGGGCGTTAATCTCGTCTTTACTCAGCCTGTAGAACTTAGGTTCAATGAATTACTTGAAGGAGTTCGAGAAGATGTAGCTGTGAAATTGTACGGTGAAGACTTAAGCGTGTTAACGCAAAAAGTACAGGAAATGGCTGCCATCATCCAAACAGTGCCGGGCGCTGGAGATGTGAATGCAGAACGTACTGCTGGTCTGCCGCAAATGACTGTGAGATACGACCGTAAGAAACTGGCCCAATATGGATTGGATGTTCAAAAATTGAATGAGTACGTTAGCGGAGCTTTTGCGGGAGGTGTAGCTGGGGTCATTTTTGAGGGTGAAAAACGCTTCGAAATGGTCATTCGTTTTGATGAATCACATCGCCAAAGCATCGAGGATCTTAGAACTCTATACGTAGATTTACCTGATGGTACTCAAGTGCCAATCAAGGAAGTTGCTGATATCGAATATGTCCCAGGCCCCATGCAAATATCCAGGGACAATACTTTTCGAAGGACTTACGTGGGTGTAAACGTTCGAGGTAGAGACGTAGAATCTGTTGTGACAGATATTCAGCAAAAACTGGATGCGGAACTGGACTTGCCACCGGGCTATTATATCACCTATGGAGGAGAGTTTGAAAATTTGCAGCGAGCCAAAGCAAGATTGTTAGTGGTGGTGCCGATTGCCCTCTTTCTTATTTTTATACTACTCTATTTTGCCTTAAAATCTTTCCCCCAATCAGTGATGATCTACATGGCGATCCCACTTGCGGCCATTGGAGGAGTGTTTTTCATGGCCGTGAGAGGTATGCCTTTTAGTATATCTGCGGGAGTCGGATTCATCGTCCTCTTCGGGGTGGCTGTTCTTAACGGACTGGTTTTAATCAGTCGTTTCAATTCACTAAAAACCGAAGGGATGACAGACATAAAAGAACGAATTATCACAGGAACACAAGAACGTCTTAGACCTATATTGTTGACTGCTACTGCCGCCATTATGGGCTTTACACCCATGGCATTTTCAGCCTCTGCAGGAGCTGAAGTGCAGCGGCCATTAGCCACTGTAGTAATAGGCGGTCTGATCAGCGCAACACTGCTGACGCTGATTGTTCTGCCAGTCCTCTATTCCTACATTGAAGGTCGTAAGTCTATAAAAGTTAATCTAAATACCGGCTCGGCGGCCAACGCAATTATGGCTCTAATTGTATGTGGTTTGCTTCTTGGAATTCCGTCCAAGGCACGAGCGCAAGAGCTGGAACAGAAATCAATTACTACTTTGGATGAGGCGATCACACTGGGGTTGGCCAACAATGGCAATGTTCAAGTTGCAATTACCAACATAGAACTTCAGGAGCAAGGAAGGAAGACAGCATTTAATTTAGGAAAAACTAGTGTTGGCGTTCAATACGGTCAATACAATAGCTTTGAGAATGACTTCTCCATCAGTGTTGGCCAGTCATTTGAGTTTCCCACCGTTTATGCCAAGCAAAAGCAACTCGCTAATGAACAGGTAGTTGGTGGTCAAAAGCAGCTGGCTGTTACAGAAAATGATCTAAAATGGAAGATACGTCAGGCCTGGTATGAACTGTCCTTCCTGCACGAAAGGCGCAACTTGCTGCTATATCAAGATACAGTATATGGGCGATTTCTAAATGCGGCTACCATTCGGTACGAGACCGAGGCAACCAGTTATCTTGAGAAGGCTGCAGCTGAAACAGGTGTCATGGAAGTTCAAAATCAGCTGAAGTTGCTGGAGGCCGACATTGTCATTCAGGAAAAGCAGCTCCAAATCCTGTTGAATGATACATCTAGTTTGCGTTTCGAGCCTTCCGACCTTATAGAAAGGGATGTCATAAACATACAGGACAATGCTTTGATTATGAACAACCCGCTACTTGGGTTGACTAAACAACAAGTAGCTATTGCAGATGCAGAAAAATCTGTTCAGTCAGCCAGGCTGATGCCCGATCTTTTTGTCGGTTATTTCAATCAATCATTGATAGGAGGCGAAACAGAGAACGGTGGAATTGCGACTTCTTCTGATCGATTTGGGGGAATACAAGGAGGTATTTCCATACCTCTATTTTATGGTTCCTATAAGGCAAGCGTTAAATCTGCTCAATTGCGATCACAGATGGCAAATACCCACTCGGAGTACTACTTTACAGCACTTCAGGGCCAGTATCGGCAGCAAATGGAGGAGATTACAAAATTTCAGGGAAGTCTTGATTACTATAAGCAAAAAGCCATTCCTCAAGCCAATTTGATTTTAAACAATGCCAGAAAAAGCTTTGAAAATGGAGCCATAGACTATGTAGAGTATTTTCAAAACATCAATCAGGCACTCAGCATCAAATTCAATTACATCAATACACTAAACGGGTACAACCAGGCTGTAATCAATCTGGAATTCCTCATTGGACAATAATTCAATATTTCAAAAAATAAAGAAATGAAAAAGCATTTTATATATATCGTAACCATAGCATTTGTGGCAACATTCCTTGCCAGCTGTGGAAATAAGGCAGATGAAGGCCAGCAGGATGAACAACCGCAGGAAGAGATTAAAGGTGGAGAAGGAGAAGTCCATTTATCTCAACTCAAGTTTAACAGCCTCGGCATAAAGGTCGACGAAATACCAACAAGACCTTTGTCGGGAGTAGTTGAAGCCAATGGGCAGCTAGAGGTGCCGCCCCAGCATGAAGCTACTGTCACGGCCATATTGGGGGCAAACGTGACAACGATTAAGGTAATAGAAGGTGATAAAGTGAGGAAAGGCCAAACATTGGCTACGCTGGCGCATCCAGACTTATCCCAATTGCAAATGAACTATGTGAGAGTCTACAGCCAGATGCAATACCTTGAAAAAGAATATGAACGACAGAAAAAGCTATACGAAGAAAAAGTGGGGTCTGGCAAAACCTTCGAACAAACTCAGGCAGATTATCTATCAATGAAGGGCGAAGCCAAAGGTTATGAAGCTCAGCTACGCCAACTCAGTTTGAACGTTGAAAAGGTGCAACGTGGCAATATATATCAGAATGTTCCAGTGGTTAGCCCAATAGATGGTTTCATCGAGAAAGTGGAAGTCCAGATTGGTCAGTTTGTCGATCCTCAAAAAGGCATGTTTATGATTGTCAACAATGATCACATTCACGCCGACCTGATGGTTTTTGAAAAGGATGTTTACAAAGTAATGAAGGGACAGGATATTTTCTTCACGGTAGAGTCTGTTCCCGGTACTACGCTCAAAGCTAAGATTTACTCTGTAGGTAAGCAATTTGAGCAAAATCCAAAAGCGGTTCACGTGCACGCTGAAATTGATCAGAAAGAGGATTTTCTTATACCAGGTATGTACATCAATGGAAGAATCCATACAGGAGAAAAATCGGTCCTGGCCTTACCTGAATCTGCTATCATTGAGGAAGATGGTAAGCCCTTTATCTTCACGGCGGCAGCCCATAAGGAAGATGGACAGACAGAATGGGGTTTCAAAGCGGTTGAAATTCGAACTGGGTTAGTAGATGAAGGATGGGTAGAGATCAAATTGCTAATGCCACTTCCGGAAGGTACTAAAGTAGCATGGAACAATGCCTATTACTTGATATCAGAAATGAATAAAAGTCAGACTTCTCATGATCACTAAATCTAGTGACAGGCATAGGCAGTTGGCAAGAGATTGTCACTGCCTGCTTTCCAAAATAGCCAATTACAACGCCAAAAACTAAAAGAATTAAAGCTATATCTCAGCAATAGCAATTGGATTTCGTATAAAGACCGGGAAATCTTTAAACAATAAAGAAAGAGAGCCATGATCAAAGAGCTGGAAAAAAACCTGAAATCTCACAATATCAAACCCACAGCAATGCGGTTACTGGTATTAGAATTCCTGCTGGGTCGGGAGGCAGCAATCGGACTTACCGAGCTGTATAAGGCCTTTGAAAAGTCGGATAGAACCACGCTTTACAGAACCTTGAAGGTATTTGAAGAATACGGTATGGTGCATAGTATTGATGATGGTACTGGCGTGCCCAAGTATGCATTATGTGAAGAAGGGTGTAATTGCGAAATAGAAAGAGACCTCCATCTGCATTTTCACTGTAGAGTATGTGGGCAGACCAAATGTCTTACAAGTTACAAAATACCGGAAATTGAACTTCCGATAAACTACGAGCCTGAGGAAGCCAACCTTGTAGTAAAGGGCGTTTGTTCAGACTGTAAATTGTAAGTAAACATATTATGGAGCAGAAGATTATTCAAGAAAGGTTGCAGTTTGCCTTTATTCTTAGTCTTATCACGGTAGGGTATAATACCATTGAAGGAATAATCTCTACCTTTTTCGGGGCTACTGATGATACGCTGGCCTTATTTGGTTTCGGTGTCGACAGTTTCGCAGAAGTGCTCTCGGGGATAGGCATAACGCACATGATTTGGCGAATGCAGCGAAGTGAATTGAAACAACGTGACCATTTTGAGGTCAGAGCACTTCAAGTCACGGGTGTGGCCCTGTATATCCTTGTGGCCGGACTTGTGGTGGGTGCCGCACTTTCTATTTTTTACCAGTCCGAACCACAAACGACAAGAGCTGGAGTTGTTGTTTCTGTGGTTTCAATTGCAACAATGTATTTTCTCTACCGAGAAAAAATGAAAGTAGGCAAGCAATTAGATAGTGAACCGATCACATCGGACGCACGCTGCACACTGACCTGCTTTTACCTCTCGTTCATCCTGCTTGCCTCCAGCCTAATTTATGTGATTTGGCGAATACCGTATGTAGATGCTATCGGAAGCCTGGGTATCTCTTGGTTCGCTTTGAAAGAAGGAAAAGAAGCTTTTGACAAGGCCAAAACAAAACGCCTTTCATGTGATAGTAATTGTTGCTAACGATAAATAAGGAAATGAAAAAGCTACTAATAAAAATACCCTTGATACTTCCAGAAGTACCTGATGAGAAAGACCGATGTGTAGATAGGCTCATCATACAGCTTCAGGACAAAGATGGACTTGAAAAAGTACATGTGGCTGATGAAACCGACAATGGTGTACCACAACTCTGCTTCCATTATGATCCGGAGTTGATCTCTATTGACCGGATCCAAAAACTGGCGGAGCAAACCGGGGCTGAGATCACCGAAAAGTTTGGCCAT
>NZ_CAXBCJ010000021.1:0-107901 GCF_963974565.1 uncultured Imperialibacter sp.
TTAAAATAACAAACCTTTTGACTTTTTTGAGAGCAAAATGATGAAGTCAGGAAAACATGCTTCAATGACTCCTATTGGACAGGCGTCACTTAGCGTTAGCCCAGGGAACAATTCGCCCTATGTTGAACGTATCTAATTCTTCTATTTATCCCATTTTCTAACAGTCACCTTTTCTTCTGTGGGAAAATCCGTCGGAATGGCCTGGGTAACCGCACCGGTGGCCACCCATTCAGCACCCCGCTGTAGCGTGGTGATAAAGCCTGCACATTCCATGGAATAGTCGAAGTGGCCCAGAGCAGTGTGGAAAACCCGGCCTTGCCCGTAGTTCATGGCCATCAGCAGGGGCACATGCTGTCCCATGCCTTTTACTTTAGGGTTCCATGGAGGCGAATTGCCCTCTACATCCGCATAGGCCGTAGCCAGCACGGTGGCGTTCTCCCATGGGCCTCTCATGCGCTCATACAGCTCGTCCTGGGTGTGCATCCATGCGGCAGGCAAACCTTTCATGATAGGGTGCTCGGGAGCACGTGTAGTCATAAGAAATTCGTACTCGGCACCATGCGAGCCACAAAAGCCCGCTGAAGGATCTATGATGAGCTCGTTGGCGTCGTTGTAGTACACATAAGGGCCTGTGATACTGTCACGGCCGCCCCAGGCACCCACACCAATCATTTTATTGTATTCATCCCAGTCACCCCAGGCGTTATCGGCTGCGTGCACCACGATCAGTCCACCGCCTTCGCTCATGTATTTTTCAAAAGCTTTTTCGGTAGCCTCAGGCCATCTTGGACTGGCTGCCCCCAGGTTAGAAACCACCAGGTCGTACTGACTGAAGTCGATCGAAAACCGGGAGGTTTTTACCGGATCTTTAGAAATGGCATAAGCCGTTGAATCCAGCGGATAGGTTTGGATATAGTACTCGTAGGCAGCAGGACGTGATTTGTTGTATTTGATACCCAGCCACACAGAATCCATGCGGTGGATGTCTACCTCAAAGAGACCTGTTTCCTCCAGGTAGTCCTTCATCATCATGGTGGTTTTAGGCCAGATGTAGTGGTTGTTCTGACCGTCAACGATCAGCACTTTGAGTTTTGATGCTTCTGTTTCTTTGTTGCTGGCCTGTTCTTCCTTGTTAGCCGGGCTGCATGCCGTGGCCAGAAGTACTACTGCAACAATCCAATTGAATTTTTTCATTTTATATAGTTTAAGATAGGGTCAACCCAATACTATCCGGCACTTGCCAGGAATTAAAGATAAGTTAAAGGATCGTAGGATGCCTACAAAAAGCTTTGTGAAAAGCGGTAGGGATTGGTGGGGTTTGTTGCTGTCATTTGACAATGCCGCTCACGTTGCTGAAAATGAGTGTGGGAGTTTTATGCAGCTCCGCTTCCACGAGCACTTAGCCACGCCTTGCTAGCCGTAGCTTTAGCGAAGGCTGGGCGATGTTAAAATTAACTCTTGTGGCGGACGATCCAAGCCAGCTGACTTTTGACAACCGATAAAGTCCACATTCATGGAACCGCTGTGTTGTGGTGCTTTTATCTAGTCGATGTTCAAAAGCATATTTTGGAGCAGTTCCTTTTGATCTCGAGTCAGTGGGATATTGAAAGTTCGTTTGATCGGCTGGGAAAGTTTGACTTCCCAAATGTCTTTGTCCTGATACTTATCCATCGACTTCAAAATTAGGGGCGATTGAATGCTAGGAATAGCATAAGTGGACTGTCCAACCGTCAGAGTTCGTTCGTTTAGGTTCCAGGATAACTTTGAAGTCTGTGTAAAGCTAACTTTAAAGCTGCCCATAAAGAGAAGAAACATTATGCCGATGGCTACATATGAAATCGGATAAGCAATTTCTGGAAGATGAAAATTCTCTATTAAGTTGAAGGTGTTATGAGGTGGGCTGAATGGAAAGCATATGCTCAGCAGCAAGGCTGCGAGAACGAAATAACTCTTGTATTTGTCTAGTTGGAAAGTTAGCCAGTTAATGTGTTCTGTCTCCATATCCTGTAAAGCTAATGCATCAACGATGTCCTGCAACGATTTATGGGAACTGTTGTAAAGAAGAAGTATGTCCAATAGGCTGGAAGTAGGTTTTTCCTATGGCCATTGGTTTAGACAGTGGTTCCCTCATAAAGCAGTGTTTTCCAGTTAGTCGCCCGCTGGTAATATGTACGCAATGCCGAATTCAAGAATTGCTAGACCTATCAGAAAACCGAACATTGAAAGAAATTGTATTAGAGCTTTACGTTTTGAAGTTGGGTCGCCCTTCTTAACTAAGTTCATCATAATTCGAGCAACGAAGTAGATAATTAACCCTGCCTTTACTATTGTTAGAAACACAAATATTCCTGATTTCATATGAGGATATTTCACTGTCAACTGCGCCACAACGTCTAGCTATCGTGAGTGGGGTCTTTAATGCCGTGCAGATTCCGCTGGCACCTAGTCACGCCGATGATAAATTTATACTTTGTGGCGGACAATCGAGCCAGCTACAGCTTCCTTACTGCCGAGCCCCCATGGAAGGTTTGTGTTGTGCTTTTTTTATTCTGTTTTGTCGAGCCAACTTGAATAATCTTCCAAGTCGGCACGGTATTGTGATTTTTCCATCTCATCAGTTTGCTCGTCAAATCCGTGGGCTGAATTTCTGGGATATTCGGCAGCAGAAATTACATCTCTAAAATCAAAGTTTGCCTTATCTATTAACAGGTCGAGTTCGTTAAAATCTCTGTTCGCCAGTTTCAAAACTGCTGCAGAAATTCTGCGTCTGCCAGCGTCATTCTCGCTATTTAGTAGTTCTAACCTAGATACGACAAGCATTATGTCATCAGGAAACTCCCTGCGAATAAGGTAGTCAAGAAGTTCAGGAGAAATCTTGGCTGTTTGCTGCAATTCAGACCTACTCATAAATGGATGCCCCTTTTAATATGTTCATGAAGTTCTCCCAAGATGGCTCGTCGGCATTTATGCTCAAATTCATATTGTCATAGTATCCTTGAATATCTTCGGTATAGGCGCTCATAGCTTCTAGGAAGTCGCTGAGATTTTTGTTTTCCCACTTATCCGGGTTATCCTTCAAGTCTTGCCTGAAGTTGCTTAAGAAGATTATGAATTCTGTTCTCGTCATTCACGATAATTAAGCACAACGATCAGCTAAGCACAGTCGGCTCAGCCTTTCAAATATCTCAAATGTATCGGATCCAAATGCCCTTTGCAAACAACTAAGTAAGCCGATTGGGCTTAGCGCCAGTTACCAGCTTTAATTTTTGATTCGAGCTGTTGAAGTTGTGCGATCTTCTTCTCTGTTCCAACCAAAATATCGTGGTGGTTGTAAGAAATTAACCATTCAAGTTTCTTCGAGACAATCAAGATTTCATCAAAGTGTCCAGACTCCCAAATTACCTTGCTAAATGGCTCGATGAATCCTTCATAAATCCAGAATTTTGTTTTCTCGTTGACAGTTTCGTCAAGAAGAAACCAAACTTGTTCAGAATGATCTACAAGTTCAGCCAATCTAAGCTTGGGAAAATCAATGTAAAAGCCATAGGTCGGATTTCTCAGAGTTTCCCATATCCATCTGGAGTTCCTATCATTTGAGAATTTCTTCCAAATCTTCTCTTCAATATCTTGCCAGTGGTTGAGGTTTACTTCCTTTAATTCAGAAGATGACACACTCAATTCCTCACATATTCTGTTGATTTCAACTCTTAGATCAGTCCAATTATTAGGGTATGTCTTCAACCTGATCATTTTTAACTTTACTCTTGGTGTTGAATTATTGATTGTTTCATTGATTTCTGCCAAAATTCTTGAGAGTTGCAGAAGTATGTGGTTAACGGGAAGTTTCCTTGTTCCTCCTTTCCACTCCAAGTCAAGTGGATTGTAGCCAATTCACCGGAATTCAGTTCTACCAGAATTTCATCGTTATCCTGTCGCTTAGCCAAGACCTCATACTTGCCATTATAGAGTTTATGATTTCTTGGCAATTCTTTCTTCAATTCAGCGCTAACTCCCTCTCCAAGATCATGAGTTTCCATAATATCCCACCAAGGATCAAGAAAGTTTAAATTGAAAACAGATGGATTTAGTAGATTTTCCAGTTCACCTTCTTCTAAGAGCTTCGAAATAGTCTGTTCAACGCAATCATGTGTGAGCTCTGCTACAAATAGATCAGGAGGAATAACATAAAGGTTGCCTTCTTTGCTTTTAGCTTCATTCAGATAGTTGAAAGTCCAGACGTTAATTCCATATTTTCTTCCATCCTCAAGAGTTACTTGGATGTTTGCGAAATCGTTGGTTAGGTCTTCCCAGCCTTCTGTTTCTTCAAATTCTAACCAAAGAGCAAATTTTCTCATGCGGTATATTGCTGGTAACATTTGGCTAACACGCACCAGTGCATTTTATTTCCATTACATCTTTTTATTGGGCTACTTACCATAAATAGCCGACTAAAACCCGCAAAACTAATTTATCCGTTTGTAAGAGAACAATATACATATATTATATGTATAATATATAGCCAGGTATTTGTTGTTCTAACCTAAAATACATTGACTGTTTCCCATCACGTCAAAGCGCTCTTCCCATCAAAAGCAGCACTATTTCAAAACATGGCTACAATGAGCTCCCATTGTAGCTACAATTGCTCCCCAACATAGCTACATTTCACCTGCAACATGGCTACATTATACCTGCAACATAGCTACATTGAGGCCGTTTGCTACGCAGCAAACAAGGTTTTTGCTACGTAGCAAAGGGGGTGTTTGGTGCGTAGCAAACAAGTTTTAGCTGCGCTGCAAAGAAAAGTGGATATTTGAGGCAGAAAGGAACGAAGGGCAGTAACTGCCTTCTTTAATATACGAAATTTCTATCCAAAAGGTGAGCCTCACAGGCAGGTTTATCGTCGGGAAAATTTGTTCACTTCTATCTGCCTGAGAGCATCTGGCTGGGTGGCCCATAGGTGCAATATTCCTTCGTTGTCCACTTGCAAGCCAGCTGCGGCTCCAAAACTCACACCGCTTTTGCAGTGAAAGGCTTTGGTAAGCACCTTTTTCATGACCGGCTCAAACTGTCCAGCCTTACTCACAAGGATTAAATCGGCGTAGTTACCATCGGTAGTCTTGTAAAATCCAATGGCATAAATGGCCTCCTCATCCCTGATCAGGTTGATGGACTGGTAGCTCCCCCAGTCGGCAGGTGCAGCAAAACTGTAGATAATTCTCCGGTCTACCCGGTTGGGGTCGAAGCGATAGAAATCCCAATGGCGGCTGTCCCAATTGCTGACCACTATCAAGTAGTCATTCTCCAGCGCCAGTATTCCCGTTGCACCGGAGGTTTTCAGCTCAGGCACTCCTTCCCTATCTATGGTAACGACTGGCTTGTCTTCGTAAAGACCTTCGCCGTAGTAGTTGTACAAACGCACCTTTGACAATGTTTTCTTCACATTGTCTTCAATACCCACGCCCAGGTACTTGTCGGTCAGCTGAATGCCCCCTGCATGCCGGAACGGCTCCTTCATCAATGGAATAAACTTCTCGGTCTGACGTGAAGCCAGGTCGGCTTGCAAAATATAGGCCTGGGCAAGAGAACTGCCCGACATCAGCAGCTTTTCAGCTCCGTCTTGCACCATTACCTGCACACCCTGCAAATGCCCGGACTTGGTGGGCACATCAATGTCGTTCGCCAGCACAATCACCTCGGGTTCTGCGCTCAGCGCTTCAAAGGCAGCCGGTACATTTTTTACTTGCTGGGCCTGGCCAACAATTGGTTGCACGCTGATGAAAGCAAGCAGAAAGAACGGTTTCACTAAATTATGGCTGAGCATGAGGAGTGATGACTTTAACAATTCACCAAGATGGCACTAATACAAAAATAACACACATGGCTGCGTGTTATTCTTGTTTTAAGAATTGTTCGTCGGGTGAAAAATATCGCACCAGAGGCTAAATCAGCCTAAGCAATTGCCCCGTCTCAAACATCAATCCTTTACGCCATTTGGAACAATTCCTCCATCGACTTTCTTACTTTCTGCCGTTCCTGGGTCTCGTCGTTATCGGAGCGGTAGCCTACGGGCGCAATGACTGAGGCATTCAGTCCAAGTTCGTCGAGGCCAAGGAGCCGGTTGTAGGCTTGCTTATCAAACCCCTCCATTGGGCAGGCATCGATCTTCAGCTCTGCACAGGCCATCAGCAAGTTGTTCAAAGCGAGGTAGGTCTGCTTCTCAGACCAGCTCTTTCGCTCTTCTGTGGGCATGCCAGCAATGGTCTTCTTGATAAATTCACCATACTGCTTCAGGCCGTCATCACTTTTCCCCTGCAGTTCAATGATCCGCCGAATATAGCTATCCACATGCTGGTCGTAGTTGCGGGTGTAGTTGCAAAAAACGAAAAGGTGGGAGGCATCTGTGATCTGGCTTTGGTTCCACGAAGACTTCCTGAGCTCCTCTCTGATGTCATCGTTTTCGATGATGAGCACTTTGTAGAGCTGCAAGCCATACGAGGACACCGAAAGCCTGATCGCTTCCTTCAGGAATGACAGGTCGTGGGCGCTTACCTTTTTGTGAGGGTCAAATATTTTGGTGGCATAGCGCCAGTTGAGTTTATCTATTAAGTTCATCTTATTTATGATTTTACAAGTACTACGCCGACAATCATGACAAGCATACCAGCGATCTTTTTTATTGATACGGGCTCCAGTGGCATACCAAACCAACCAAAATGACTGGCGATAGCAGCGAAAATAACCTGGCCTGTGAGGCTGAAGGTGACTGCGGTAGAGATACCCACCCTGGGAATAACGTAGTAAAACAGCGAGACGGCGATGAAGCTAAAAACGCCGCCTGCAAACCACATGTAGGCAGGAATTTGCCGCAACTCGCCAGCTGTCGGAAGCTGCCGTACAGTGGCCACTACAACCAGCAGCGTAACACTCGCACTCATTACCAGAGCTATGCCGGTGGCCACAAGTGAGTTGTTGAGCATGACACCGAGCCGGGAATTGATGCCGCCCTGGATCACGACCATAATACCCACCGAAAATGAAAGGAGGAGTAATAAAGGATTGTTCATGGCCTTACTGTTTTGTTTGAATTGGAAATGCCACCGGACGCATGGGTGAAGCACTTGCGCCCCTTAACTTCAGTGAAGCAGCGATAAAGGCGAACTCGTAAACCTTATCTGCCGAGAGCTCTTCCAGGAACATCTGTTCTATAAACATGGCCCCCTTCTCAGCCAACAAGTAAGTGTGCACGGGCACCCAATTGTCGGTTCGCTCAGGAGGAAAAGCCTCGAAGCTAAGGTTGTCGGCGCCCAGCAGCATGATGCCCATTTCTTCTACCAGCCATTTCACTGCATCCAGGCTGATGCCAGGGTAGTTGTCGAGATAGTCAGCAGCATTTTCGTAGTGTTGTGCCTGGCCTGTGCGAATCAACACTACGTCGCCATTTTGCAGCCGGACGTTCTGCTTCCTCAGCACAAGCTGCAAATCAGCGGCACTGATGCGGTAGTTTTTGGGAAGTGGCCCTTTGGCAGCTGCCACATCCAGCAGCACCCCTCTGGCAATGATCGGTGGTATGGTTTCGGCACCCGTCTTTTTCCAGCCTTTGTCGCCGAGGTGTTCTTCAGGAGTGAACCCGTTCCAGATCTTGCCATTCAGCCCAAAATGGTTCAGCGCATCAATATGCGTACCCATGTGGGTGTACATCGATATGGCATCGCCGGTGTAGCTTACCTTTTGGTTCATGGCCTCCCCCAAACCATTAGGATTATCGACAACCGTACCGTGGGGTGTGTGCGTGAGCCAATACTGGTAACCGGGGTCGCCCAGCGAATGGAAGCTTGGCATGCCAACGAAATAATCGACGCTGAGGTCGTAAACCTTGCCCGACACAATCTGTGAAAGCACCTGCAGTTGCGATGCCTCTGTCATCATATTGAGGGTGCCTATTTCATCGTCGGGGCCCCAGGGACTTTCACCAACTGCTTCTTTCTGCTGTGCCGTTGCGGCCTTAATGGTGAGCAGCGTGACCAAAATGAATGTTGTTGTTTTCATGACTTTAACTTTTTCTTACAAAGTTGGGCGTCATGAAAGCCGGTTGCGTTAAGGTATCTTAAGAACGACCCATCAACTCAAATTCTTCCTGATAGTACTGTTCCCTGGGATGCCGAGCGAGGCATGGCGAAGAACTTCAAATGAATCCAGTTATCGATTTACAGCTTTATGGAAAGGTCAACTTGTCCACCAAGACCGAGCTCCACAATTTTCTTTAAGGTCGATAGCCGAACCTCCTTTATATTGTTTTCAATTTTTGAAATATATGACTTGGTAGTCCCCACCTTTTGAGCAAGTTCTTCCTGAGTCAGCCCCTTTTCAAGTCTAGCCTCCTGGATAAGTGCTCCGATTTTGAAATTTTCGTAGCCTTCTTCCAGGTCATCTCGCTTCGGCGTGCCAACCTCACCAAAATGCTTATTCTTGAATTGATCAAGGGTCATTATATTACTTTTCTTGCTCATATTCTTGCTTAATTTTTAATACCTTTTCGATCTCAGCCCTGGGGGTCTTTTGAGTTTTCTTCTGAAAACCGTTCATTAACACCACTAACTGTCCATCATCGAAGAAACAAAAGATTCTATAAATATTGCCTCCGGTTTGAGCCCTCACTTCATATAGCCTGTCAGTTCCTTTGATGTGCTTCAGGTAAGTTTCAGATATGCCTTTAATCTCTCTATCAAGTTAATTCTCCAGATAATTTTCTTCTGAACTTTATCACTTTGCTTTAGGAAGAAGGACTCGAAATAATCTTTGTAGAAGATGACCTTTCTAACTTTACAATTCACATAGCAAATGTATTAAAAGTTTCACTTTAGTACAACTTAGCATCACGCCTCTGTCCGCATAGTTGCTCTATCAGGCAGATCAGGCATGCACATGACTGAACTTCCCCATCAACTCAAATTCTTCCTGATAGCACTTAAAAACTCGGGTGTTATTTTCAGGTAGGAGGCCACCATGTACTGGGGAACCCGCTGCTCAATGTCCCGGTATTTGGAGCGAAACTCCACATACCTTTCTTCGGCGGTTTTACTCATGGAGTTAATGGTGCGATCCTGCAGTGCCACGTAAGCAGTTTCGAATTTCATTCTGAAAAATCGTTCGATGGCAGGCACCTCGTCATAAAGCCTGCTCAGGGTGTCTCGGTGGATTTGAAGAAGCACACTATCGTCGATGGCCTGAATAAACTGCCTGGCGGGCGTTTGGGTGAGGTAGCTGTACAAATCGTTGATCCACCAGCCTTCGATACCAAACTGGATAATGTGTTCCTTCGTTTCCTCGTCCATGTAGTAGCTCCTGAGGCAGCCTTCGGCTATGAACCGCATGTGCGACGAAGTTTCGCCTTTGAAGAGAAGCATCTCCTTCTTCTTTAAGGCCACTTCCTTAAAACTTTGCTTCACCAATTCCGCCTCGTTCTTCGTCAGCGGAATGGTTTCCTGCAGGTGGTATATGAGTTTATCGGATGCATCCACTTTTTATCCCGTTTTGATGCCTTGCCACAAACCTGGAGCCACTAGCTATCACACTTTGGCCAGTTTGCTGATCTTTACATGTTTCTCCACGTCAGGCCGCCATTTGTCCTGGCTGGCTATCACATCGCATATTTTCTCTTGAAAGTAAACCTGATGCCATGTTCTTTTATGAAATTGACACACATGCTCGTATGTTTTTTCTGCATGTATCATTAGCCTTAACAGGAACTCTTCGTTTGGCTCCCGGTGGTTATTCAAAATCTGACTCAGCAAAACAGGAGTGACGTCAATGTCTTTCGCAAAACTATTTCTTCTGCTATAGATCGCATCAATGTATGAGGTTAAAAATTCGGTAAAAGCACTATGCGTGTGATAGACTGGCTCCTTAATGTATTCGTCCATTTTCAGCTTTAGCTGCAATAACTTCGCCTTGACGATTTGATCGGCTGACAGATTTTTCATTCTCTGCAACCTGGCCTCCATTAATGCCTTGCCGTCATCCAGTCTGTCTTTCTTTGAAGTGTACCGTGAATCAACGCCATACTCTGCCCCCCCAACTTCCCTTATCTCCTTTTTTCTGCTAGTCATGGTCGTATGTCTCAATCAAATTGAAAATTTCCAGTATTTCGATGCTTAGAGTCAGACCCGTTACGTTCATGCCGAATTTATCTATGTAATGGCGAGCTATTAATCCCTTTGGCTTTAACGACACGCAGGCAAGCTCACCGTATTCTCCTACTGCAATTTTTGAAATAAACGTCAGTAGGTTGCCAGTAATGTTTTCAAATTTCTTGCTACTCCCTTTATTTTCTTTTGAAACGGTCAGCAGCCTTATATGCAACCTCCATTCTTCTGGAATTCTCTCTATAGAAACAAGTCCAAGTATATCTCTCGTGTTGGCTATTCTCAGCTTATACATCTCGAATTCCTTTTCTTGTTTCCAATCAAAGAAATACCTCGCCTTCGTCAGACTTGCGAAGTCACGATCGTCAACAGGCTCAATCTCTACCTTGTGGCTCGCTCCTGTTCCAGTATCAATTACTACCACAAATTAAAAGTACGGAAAGTTTCCTAAAAACGTAAAGCTATTTCTATAAGTATCCGTTTTTAGGAAACAAATAGGTCGATCGCTAAGGGTATTCGAGTTGCCAGTGCTATTTCGTAATCACCAGCTTCTTCGCCTGATCCTGCGCTTTGAGTGCCAGCTCGGTGGCCAGGAACACGTGGGCTTGTGGCAACGCCGTTTCGGTGCGGTTGAGCACATCATCCACAAACAGCTTACCAAATGGCAGCTCCACATCATTGCAGTCGATGTACCTGGTTTCTTTATGCGTCACCAAGTAGAGGTGGTTGCCCCCTTCGTGACCAGAAGCAATATCGATGTTCTTTCTTATTTCTATATAGCCCTCCGTTCCCAATATGGTCAAGCGCCCATCGCCCCAGGAGCCCAGGCCATCGGGTGTGAACCAGTCTATCCGCACATAACCGGCGCCACCGTTTCCTTTCACCATGGCATCACCAAAATCCTCAAACTGCGGGTACTGCGGATAGTGGTTGTTGCCTACCTGAGAGGCCACCACTTCGGCTGTGGTAGACCCTGTGAAGAAGAGGAACTGATCGAACTGGTGCGATCCAATGTCGGTGATGATGCCGCCGTAGTATTTTTTATCAAAAAACCACTCTGGCCGGTTGGTCAGGCCTATCCTGTGCGGCCCCATGCCTATGGTTTGGATTACCTTGCCAATGGCCCCGGACTGCACCAACTCACCAGCCTTCACTGTCGCCTTGTTCTCCAGCCTTTCGCTGAACATGATATCATAAATACGTCCGGTTGCCTTTTGCACCTTGCGTACTTCAGCCAGCTGAGCGAGTGTGGTGATACCAGGCTTATCGACCAGGTAGTCTTTACCGAGTTTCATTACCTCAACGCCCAGCGGCGCTCTGTCTACCGGAATGCCGGCACTCAGCACTACCTGAATGGACTTATCTTCGAGAATCTCTTTTTGGCTTTTGGCAAGTTTGGCTTCAGGATATCTTTTAGAGAAGGCTGCTACCAACTCTGGCTCCGGAGCAAAGAATGAAACAAGCTCACCTCCTCCTCTTTTCACAGCTTCTGTCATGCCATAAATATGGCCATGGTTCATACCTATGACCGAAAACCTGATCCTGGGTTTGTCCTGCATGATGGCAAGGGCACTTTTTGGAAAAGAAGAAAGGAGGGCAACGCCGGTCGCTGCTGAGGCAGATGTTTTGATGAATTTGCGTCTGCTGGATTGAGGATGTGTCATGTTGTAGTAGGGATTGTTGTTAAACAGGTATCGGTTACAATGACATAGACGATTTTAAAGCGAAAAATCCTGACAAGCCATTGAACTTATGATAATAATACAGAAAAGAACGCAAACCGATAAGATATCCTACATGACTGGCTGCCCAACTATAAGCTATCTGCCCAAACCAAAACCGCCTTCGCCCCAAACGACCTTGTCGATAAGCGTCCCATGAAAACCGTCATCCATGATATCGCCAACAGCAATGTAGTCCGCTGGTGATTTCCACTAGCGTATGGGATATGGCAAAATTTCGAACTCGTTCAATAGGTTGTGATACTTCTCCTCCAAATTCCCTGGAATGCGCCGACCATTTAACATCAAGCCCGCCTCCTTCAACCCAGGGTGTCCCATCAGTGATATATGTAACTAATAGCTGCACTTGTGCAACAATCCCATGGGCCACTGTGGTGAACTTTGCACTCACTTTGATGATCTACCATAATGTAATGGCGGACTCCACTCCCAAGAAAAATATGAAATCTTTTTTATTCGCACTTATTGCCCTTTTTCTCCTAACTGTTTCCACCCAGGCACAACACGTAAATGTTGGCATAAAAGGCGGCCTGAACGCCTACACCATCCAGGGCGACAATAGCGGCAACTTCGACCCCAAACTCAGTTTCAATGTTGGTCTGCTGGGTCATATCCATATGGATAATCAATTTGCGCTTCAGCCAGAGGTCGTTTTTTCCGGACAAGGCACTCAATACAAAAGTGGTGGCAGCGATGTGAAGCTCAACCTGAACTACGTGAATATCCCGCTACTCTTTCAATACATGTTCGACAATGGATTTAGGCTGGAAGCAGGCCCGCAACTGGGCATTTTGGCCAGTGCTAAATCGGAAATCGGCAACAACAGTACTGACGTAAAAAATAACTACAAAAGCACCGACATCGGACTAGTTGTAGGCATGAGTTACGTGAAGCCGTCTACAGGTTTTGGGTATGACCTTCGATATGTTCACGGCCTAACGGACATCAGCGAGAATAATGCATCCAACTCTTACAACAGAGGCTTGCAACTCGGTATATTCTATCTTTTTCAGCACAGATCATAAGATCAGAGGTTGTCTCAAAAGCCCCTAAAAATGAAGCGAATGTCACATTGAGCTCGTCGAAATGCTTAAGCACGTTAAACAATAAGGTTTCGACAGAGTCAACCTGACATAGGATTAGGGCTTTTGAGACAACCTCCTTTTTCTTGCCATCCATCCACCTTAAAAAAACAGTCACTATGAAAGCACCTTCAGCTCCTAAGAAAATTACCTGGATTATTGGTTTGATCAGCGGCATCCTTGGCATCATTGGCCACTACGCCCATGTTCAGATTTTGAGTGAATACAATTACACCTTGCTGTTAGTGGGTTTTCTGGTGCTGGCCGCCGGAACGACTTTCAGAGAGATTTAAGTGTACAACTACCAATACTCGTAGATCCTGGCAATTTTTCCATCTCTGAACTCGAACAGGGTCATTTGGGGCTCGCCTTCTACTGTCTTTCCATCCTTTTTAGTAACAAAGGTTTTGCTCACGGCGATGGCATTCAACCCCACTATTTTATTGAGAATTTTGATATCGGTTACACTTCCGTCATAGCCACCGTTTTTTTGGTTGCGTTGATAGCCCTCGTATAGGTCCTGACGGGTATAGGTGCCTCCGTATTGAGGGTGGATGTACTCGAAGTCATCTGTAAAGAGATCAAAAATAATGTCGATGTCCTCTGGTTGGGAATTTGCTTGAAAGACTTTTAGGTTGAGTTTGTAGTATTTGTCGAGCACTGTGTTCAGGGAATCTTCGTGCGTCAGTTTCCCAGGCTGGGCATTTACCACAGTAGAAGCTGAAACCATAAAAAGAGAGAAAAAAAAGTGGATTGCTGTTTTTGTCATTGTTGAAATTCTTGAATTTTAAACTGAAACTAATTTTCACCCACAACCATAAGTTGCGGGTTCATTTTTAAAAAAGTTGGAACTACCCCTCAATATTAACGTATAGCCTATCCAAGTTGGAGATAGTTTTTATCTTTAACATATCATTAACAAGGCATGCTCTGGCCGCCTGCTATTAACCAAACCAGTAGCCATGGTAAAGTACATCTCCGAAATGATTGGTCAGCACATGACCCTCACCGAAGAAGAAACCGAGGTGCTCAACGACTGCATTCCTATTCGCAGCTACAAAAAAGGCACAATCCTGCTGAGGGAAGGTCAAATCGCCACCGAGTGCTATTTCAATATCAAGGGCTGTGTGCGCCACTACTACCTTTCTGATGGTGAAGAAAAGACCACCCAGTTTTATACCGAAGAGCAGTCGATTGCCTCTATGAACAGCTACCTCAACAAAGTGCCCGCCAACCACTATCTGGAGTGCGTGGAAGACACTACCCTGGCTGTGTTCGGCTACGAAAAAGAAAAGGAGCTGTACCGAAAGCACCCAAAGTTTGAATCGCTCTGCAGACTTTCGATGGAGGATGACTTCGGCAAGCAGCAGGAAATGCTGGCTAACTACATCATCCAAAGCCCCGAAGAGCGCTACCTCAATCTGCTCGAAACCAGACCAGGTCTATTGAACCGGGTACCTCAGTATCACCTGGCCAGCTATCTGGGTGTGAAACCGGAGTCGCTGAGCAGGATCAGGAAGCGGGTGGCGGAGAAAGGTTAATCCTCCGCCGTGCCTATTTTCACTGTACCTGTATCACAATCTTGCCAAACGGGTGCCCTTCTTCCATGTAGCTGATGGCTTTTGCCACATCTGCCAACGGATAACTTCGCTCAACTACCGGTCTCACTTCGCCCCCATCAACCATCTGCCTGACCGCCTCGAGGTCTTTCCTGTTGGCACTGGCCAGCATATTGATTATTTTCTTGCCTTCGGCGATGGCAATCCATGGCCCTAAAAACATAGCTCCGGGTGAAAAGGCAGTTGTCACGTACCTGCCATGCTTGTTAAGCACTCGCTTCAGCGCTGATACCGAATGATTGCCCACGACGTCAAAAATGAGGTCGTAGCGCTCGCCACCCTTTGTGAAGTCAGCCAGTTTGTAGTCAATGGTGTGGTCGGCACCCAGAATCTTCGCCAGCTCGGTCTTGCCGGTGCTGGCTACGGCAGTCACTTCTGCGCCGAAGGCTTTGGCTATCTGCACAGCAAAAGTGCCCACGCCGCCGGAAGCTCCGTTGATAAGCACCTTCTTTCCGGGACTGATCTGCCCCTTATCACGCAGCCCCTGCAAGGCAGTAACGGCCGCCATCGGCAAAGCGGCGGCTTCTCCGAACAAGGCATTTGATGGCATGTGCGCCAGCGCTTTCTCGGAAACTGCTACGTATGCAGCAAATGCGCCAAAGCCGTAAGCAGACAGCTCGCCAAACACCTTATCTCCGGGCTTGAAATAGCTCACGCCTTTGCCAACGGCTTCAACCTCCCCGGCCATATCGGCACCAAGGATATTGTTCTTGGGTTTGAAAAAACCAGCCATTATTCGAACAGGAAACGGCTGCCCTCTCAACAGGTGCTTGTCTGCCGCATTCACGGAGGCTGCGTGCACTTTTACGAGCACCTCACCGGGGCCCGGCATGGGTTTTTGTACGTCCTTCAATTCCAACACATCGGGCGACCCATATCGTTGATATACAATTGCATTCATTTTAAATAATGTTTTGAGTTTTTGACCTTGGTTATAAAATCAGGCTACGATGGCCTTCGATGTCATCTTTCTGACTGACACACCCTTGATCAGCAGCCACAGACAGAGTGACATTTCTGCCAGTACTGCCGGCCCCACCACTATATTATCGAAGAGCTCTTCGTGTCCCGGAGCCAGAAAATTGCCGAAGCTGTTAATTAGGTAGCCCAAAGCGGCGATGATGATCATAGTCCCCAACCAGGCTGGAAAGCCATCGGATTTGATGATCAGGTAGCCAAGCAATACACAATGAAGCCCAAAGAACGCTCCTGCGATCAGGTAGCCAACCGTGTGCACGTTGAGAAAAAACAGGGCCAAAGCATTGAGCTGATCAGGACTGAATACCGACAGGTAGCCGGAGCCATCGAGTAGCTGCAGGGCCATGTAGTGGTTGAGCAGGTTCACACTGGCGATGGCCGGATGAGCCAGCAAGCGAAGTAGTGCTGCTGTGAGTGAGAGGGTTTTATTCACTGGCTTAAGCAACTGATACAGCAGCACGGACACCACCAGGTCGCACAAAAAAGCCACCAGGTCGGCTGCAAAGCCCAAACGGAACAGGCCCTCTGAGGCCACAATATTTTGAGCGGTCGCTGCTGCATCGCCCGTCACCACTGCACCGGCACGCACGTAGCCTTCGCTAAAGCCGGCGGTAACAAAAATGATGAGGTAAAGGAATCCTGCGATCCTTGCCATTTTTTTATTTGAGTTCATGATTCAATTTTGTTGTTGTTGAAAAAAATGGGCGGGCTGCCTGAGTCAAACAGCACCTACCCTTTTTAGCTTTTGACTATCTGTTGAATTCTACCACATGGCCGCTCACGGTAATGGTTCGCTTCAAAAAGAATGGAGGCACACCGCCGACATGCTCTTCTGTAAGCAAATTCACCAGCGCTCTGGGACCGTCCATCAATCCTGCCGACTTCACCATTTCGGCGTACGCTTCGTTGTACATCTGCTGTCTTTTTCTTCCACCGATCAGCACCCAGTACTTCGCCTCGGCGCTACCGCTGACACTGCTGATCACCTTAAAATTATTCTCCTTCAGATGCACCTGAGTGGAGCTTTGGTTTTGGTTGCGCATGATGGCCCTGCCAGCCCCACAAGAGCTGATAACCACCATCATGATCATTACTGCGATTGTTGAAATTGACTTTTTCATCTTCTTCATTGTTTTGAGTTTTTGAAATTGATTTAAATGTTTTTCGTTTTTGAATACCCAAAATTAGAGCGGGTAAAAACCGATTTCATTGACTTTGGTTAAGAAGAGAGCCGACGAACTTTTTATTGAAATTTGATTATCCAGGGGGCGTAAAAATAAAGGGCAATCTCCGCCGATAACAGAGATTGCCCAATACCCTTTGAAAGGCGGCTGCTTACTTTTGCTGCTGTAGCTTCTTCAACTTCTGAAGATATTTCTTCGCTTCACCTTGATTACCCAGAGCCTGATAAGCCCCTGCGAGTGTACTCAACAGATCAGCAGAATCGGGAGACTGATTCAAAAGGGCCAGATAGATATCAATGGCCTGCTTATGTTCACCATTTTCAGTTAAAAAATCGGCGATGGAGAAAGCACCATAGCTTCTTCCTCCTTCTATCAAGTCGCTGATCAACATAGCTGAACCCAATGCCTCATAAAATTCCCGGAAGCGGGTGTAATCCCGGGCTCGCAGGGCGCTTCGAACAATAGTAAACCTTGACCACAAAGACATGTCTGGTGAAAACCCATACCGGGAAGCCCTTTCTTTGGTGTAACTATGGGCGTATGCCATGCCACCTGCCTCGACAAACGCTTGCAAATCATCTACCTGCAATTCAGGATAGTACCTGAAGTATTTTCGAAGGCCATGATACAGCGTGGAGTAACCTGTGGAGCGGTGTTCTTCATTTTCCAGTCGGAAACAAGTCCAATCGAGCCCAGGAAAATCCTTTTCTGAAAGCAGGGAATCCAGCTTGTCGACTCCCCGGTTCACTTCAAATTCATTGGGGCTTACTGAAAAGTAAAGAGATTTGTTGAGTGCCGGCAGCTTATCCAGCACGTCCACTTTGTCCAGAAGGGGGAAGGGGCTTGCCAACATGTAGCCATCAAACAAAGACGGGTGATTTGTTAGCATGTGGAAAGCAAAACTTCCTGCGTATTCCCAACCAAACAACAGCCGTTCGCCACTGGTTCGATAGCTGCTTTCCACATAAGGTATCATCTCTTTTTCAATAAATTCAGCGAACTGCTGTTTGCCGTCGGCGAAGTGATTGAAGCGTTGCGGATAGCTATTAGTGATGCCCACTACTATGAACTCCGGTGTTAGCTGATATTGCTTGAAAGTGGCGGCAAGACCTACGGTATGAAGAAAAAATCGCTGACCATCCAGTATGAAAATAACGGGGTAACGCTTTTCCTCCTCACCATATCCCTCAGGCAGATAGATCTGAATTTGTCTTTCCTCATCAAGAATCTTTGAATCGATAAAGTGGTTGGTTCCAACGATATTTTCAGTAGTGGAGACCTGTGCTTGCACTCTACTAATTGATAGAAGACCGATAGCTGCCAGTGTAAGTGACTTGAGCATTGTTCTGGATGCGATTTTAGATAGCATGAAAAAATATAAAAGCTTTTAAAAAGGTATGGCAGCGAAACAGTCAGGGCTCGCCGCCACACCATTACTACTATTTACCTGCATTGGCCCTTGCTTCATCAGCGACTGCTTGGGTGATCTTGCCACCTCCTGAGCTAACAGCAGACACATTGAAGAAGCCTGCCACGTTGGTGTTCGAATTTTCATCGGTGCTCTTCACGTTGGTCATCACATTGGCCAGGGGAGTAGCAAATAGCTCAGAGAAACCTCCGGGCCTGTTGGTCTGCAGAATGACGCCCGTCAGGTATTCGAATGTCACAGGATCAATTGAATGAATCTCCACATACAGCGAGTCGCCTATCTCGTAGGGCGGGTGGTAGTAGTTTTTCCTGTCGGGCAGCGGGTCCAACGGGTTCACAAAGTCACGGCGGATAACCTGATGGAATACTTCTCCATCCACCGACTGGCTTGGCGACAAGCCCGCATCGAAGGCAATATTGATCTCTGAGGGTTTGCCCAGGTAGTTACCATTTTTCCACGCCTTGATCCAGTACGCATCGCCGGGCCCCACCGGATCGGTTGCCACAAACTCCGCTGAGTAGTACGATTCCAGTATATTGAAGTCCTTGGACTTGTACTTGTACAATATGGTATCCACTTCAGGCACACGCCCAAGCGTTGACACTGCCTCAAATGTTTCACCGGCATAGGTAACTGCCAGTTTGTAAGTATGACCCACTTCACCCAACGGCGCATCGGCAGGATCCCAGTAGTAGGCATCGGCACCTTCCTGAAAGTTGTAAACCACTCCTGTGTTAAGGTCTTCCACCGTTACCTGCGCTCCAGGCGTCAGGCTTGGGTAAGAGTTATCGAAATACGGCTGCGATCGTGACACCATCACTTTCTGCCTTTCCATTTTCTGAGTAAGCCAGGCGTCTATCACCAGTATTTCCTCAGCTTCCTTGAGCTCCGGCTGAATGGCGGTTTCGCAGCCAAAACCAAAAACAATTAATGCGATATATATGATCTTTTTCATTGTTGTTGAGTGTTAGAATTTGAAGTTGTAAGTAACTGCGGGAATCAGCGTGCCTATCAGAGAAAGCTGCTTAGCAGCCGTTTGCTGTGGGGCGTCTGCCATTTGCCTGTCCCTGCCCTGCGAGAAGTAGATGCTGAAAGGGTTCTTTCTGGCGTACAGGTTGTACACGGAGAAAACGATGTGGTCATTGCCTGACCGGTTCTTCTTGCCCCGCCACACATTGTTAATTGTAAGTGACGCATCCAGCCTGTGGTAGTTTGGAAGTCGGAAGTTGTTTCTCTCACTTCCGCTCACGTAGGGAATGACGTAACCTGCCGACATGTAACGATCCGTTGGAAACGTGGTGGGTGTGCCTGACATGAAGCTAAAGTTGGCAGAAAGGGAAACCCTCTTAGTCAGGTCGTAGAAGCCAGCCACCTTGAGGTTGTGGCGCTGATCGAAACGGGTAGCGTACCAGTTGCCTTCATGGTTCTTGCGGTCGTTTCCAAAATTGATCCCGTCCACTTTCAGCTCCGACTTGCCCAGTGTGTAGCTCACCCAGCCGGTCAGTCTCCCGGCGTTTTTCTTCACATAAAGCTCCAGACCATAAGCCCTGCCAACGCCTGAAAGCAGCTGAGAAGCAATGAATTCGTTGATGAACAGTTCAGCTCCGTCGATGTAGTCGACCTGGTTCTTGTTCCACTTGTAATATACTTCGGCAGAGGTCTCGAAACGCTTTCCGCCAATGTTCCTGAAGTAGCCCATGGCCACCTGATTACCCATTTGCGGGGCAATGTTGTTGTCCGACGGCTGCCAGATATCAATTGGCGTAGAGGCCGTAGTGTTAGATATCTGGTGGATATACTGACTCATGCGGTTGTAGCTGGCCTTCACGGAGCTCGACTCCGAAAGCTGATACCTCAGCGAGGCCCTCGGTTCAACGTTTTGATAGGAGGCAATCGACTCCCAGTCGCCTTTCTCTGTAACTGAAAGCAACGGTTTCTCCACACCTGCCAGGGTGTCGCCATAAGTCATCAAGCTACCACCGAGGTTGTTGAAGTAGCTGAACCGCACTCCGTATTGAGCAAACAGTTTGTCACTCAGCTTCTGGTCATTGCTCAGATAAACTGCGGTTTCCAGGGCCTTGCGTCTGTCGAGGCTGATATCTGTTCTGATGCCATTGTTCACTGTCGAGGCATTGGCTGGTTCGAAGCCGTACAAAATAGCTTCCCCTCCAAAGGTTAGCTCATTGTTCACATTCAGAAACCAGTTGAACTCCGGCTTGAAATTCCACGTGCTTACTTCGGCGGCCCAGTCGAACTTATCCAGTTTGTTGGTGCCAAAGCTGAAACCATAGTCGTAGTTGCTGTAAAAAGCTGAGACGTTGGAAAACAGCTTATTGCCATACAGGTGATTCCAGCGTACCGTGGCGGTGCGATTGCCCCAGTCGAAACCCTGCGATTCGTCAAATGAAAATACGTCACGCCCCAGGTAGCCGGAAACGTACACACGGTTTTTGTCATTGATGTTGAAATTGGTTTTGGCAGTGAGGTCGTAGAAATACATGCCTGCGCCGTCAGACAGCATATTGGTAAAAGGCCGCACCAGCACGTCAGCATACGACCGGCGACCGGCGATAATGAAAGATGACTTATCCTTCTTAATTGGCCCTTCCACCGCCAGCCTGCTAAACACGGTACCCACACCTCCGGCTACATCATAGTCTTTGTTATTGCCTTCTTTCATTCGGATATCCAGAATGGATGACAAGCGACCACCGTAGCGGGTGGGTATGCCGCCTTTGTACAGCTTCACATCTTTCACGGCGTCAGGATTGAACACCGAAAAGAACCCAAACAAGTGTGACGACTGGTACACCGGAGCTTCGTCAAGCAACACAAGGTTTTGCCCGACGCTTCCTCCACGCACATTGAAACCAGCAGTGCCCTCGCCTACAGAACTGACACCAGGCAGCAACTGAATACTCTTGAGCACGTCCACCTCCCCGGCAAATGCCGGTAGCTTTTCAATGGCCTTCATTTCCAGCTCAATCGTACTCATTTCAATACTGGCCACATTTTCATCAATGGCCTCGCTGGTAATCAGCACTGTTTCCAGCTCTGCATCAGCCGACCGCAGTTCCAAATCCAGTCTGATATCCTCGGTCAGGTCAATTACCTTGTGTGTGTCGCCGTAACCAACATAGCTGACATCCAGGTTGTAAGTACCCTCCGCCAGCGTAATGGAATAAAAGCCATAAACGTTGGCGGTGGTGCCGCCCGATATCTCTCTGACAAAAACGTTGGCGCCGATCAGGGCCTCGCCATTGCTTTCATCTTTAAGGTATCCACTGATTGTGAATTGCTTTGCCTGACCAAAGGCGGTCAGGGCTAGCAGGAGACATAGTGCTCCGGTAAAGATTGTTTTCATAGTTCTTATTGTTTTGAGTTTGATGAGGCAAAACAAGTCACCCCAATGATGTATTTCATTGACTTTAGTTAAGAAGCGATCACTGGCTGGTGATGAATTGGCGCTAGCTTTCAGCCATGGCAATACCACTCATGGTCACTCCATGACCAGTGCAATCATTCATATCACTGTAAATTTTGGTTTAAATGTTCCTGCGTCTATTCAGGGTAAATCAGGTTTATTCCGCTTCATTAGTGTGTTTCACAGCAGGCTTTCGGCGATTCGAAGTAAAGTGGCAGCTCCGGTTTTCCGATTTCTGGCCTTTTCCTTGAACTGTTGCAGCAACTCCTCATCAATCAGCCGCCCCTGAGCCCAGACTGCCACTGGCTGGTGCAGGGTGCTCAGGTCATCAAGCGGATTGCTCTTTGAGAGGACAAGGTCGGCCCATTGTCCCACCTCGATGGTGCCGGCATCAGCATACCTTTGCGACGCCTTCGCAGGATTAACTGTTGCTGTTTTTAATGCCTCATAAGGCGTAAGCCCGGCTTGCTGAAAATAGAACAACTCCTCGTGTAGGGAAAAACCAGGCACTGCAAACATGATACCCGCATCGGTACCGCAAAGAAGAGTAACTCCTGCTTCGTGCATCATCTTCACTATATCCTGATGCAGTTCATGCTGGTTGCTTAGTCTTTCCAAAGTTTCCGGATTGTAAAGTTGTTCACTCGTCCATCTATTGTAATCATCCATAGAGCCGAGGGCCACAAAAGCAGGGTTCATGTAGCTGACCTCCTGACCCTTGAGCATGCCTTCTCCCTGTTCGATGATATCAATAATGTTTTGGAAAATGCTCAGCGTCGGCGTGTGCGCCATGCCGTGCTGCACATACAAGTCCACCACCTGCTTCAACTTTACACTATCTATGTCAAATTTCAGTGCTGTTTGCACAATCTCCTCGGTATGTTCAACACTCTCAAATGCCGGTTTGAAATGATAGCTATAGACGACCTCAAAGCTGGGATGCGCCGCAATGGTCATTTGCTCTTCTTTGGCCTGCTCAAGAACGGCATCAAAGATTTCCTCCGTCATGCCTGCATAAGTTTTTATGAAATCGTATCCATCAGCCTTGTATTGGGCTATGAGGTTTTTTGCCTCCTCAGGAGATTGAATCTGTACTTTGTCTACGCCTTCATCGTTTGGCCCTGTGAGCTTGGGGGTGCTTGTTGAAAATGCGGGAGCCAGCAATTCGCCGTCAGCTATTTCCTGCTTAAGTCTTAAATGGAAAGGTATGCCCCACATGTTTCTTACTGTCGTCACGCCGTTAGCGAGATAAAGCCCCAGCTCCTGCCTGTCCCAAACATGTACATGCATGTCGATCAAGCCCGGGCTCAAGTACTGTTCCTGTCCATCGACTACCGTGATGCCCTCTGCCGAAATATTATGGCCAATTTGTTCAATACGCCCGTTCCTTACCAGCACAGACTGGTTCATCAAAACAGTATCCGAAGTCATCGGTACCAGATTGATGTTGGTGATCAAGTAAGAGTTTGCCTTGAGTTGTTCACTGTCGGCTATGCTCAGATAGCTGGCACTGCGCTTGTCTATTCTCAAAATAACCAGAACACTTAGCGCACAAATAGTGATTAAAGACAATACAACCATGCAGGCTATTTTCAAAAACTTCATATTCCAGCTATTAAAATTTTGTAAACGTGTAACATACTTGTCTTAAACTTTCTGAAGGAAAGTTATCAACGTCTGCCAAAAGGTCGAACCTTTGGGAGCCGCCATCTGTAGATTGCGTGATCGATTCCCCGCCACCCTTTTCAGTGCCTCCGGGCTGCTCATTGGAAGGGCTACTAAATAAAAGCGTAACAATGGCAATCAACACTCCGAGTATGATCAAAAGAAGCTTTTTCATCGCATTTCGGATTTAACAGCCCTTGTTCCCGCTAGTTTTTTGAAGGCAGTCGCCCACCAGTGCTGTTTGGTTTTGCGACCATTGATCACAATGAGTTGATCCAGCCCATAGCGGCCCGATCCAAGCACAAGGAGAATTAGCACCAGGGCTGTAATTACGAATTGCACCACCAGATTAGCATCGGGTGACGCCCAGAATGATTGATACACCATCGTGCAAACAACAGCAAGCACCATGAAGCGGGTATTGAGGCCCACTGCGATGATGCCCCCCTCAAGCCAACGGAATACAACCTCAAGGTGATTGATCCATGCCATTTGCCATGTATCAGTCATGCCCAGGGCCTTCCACTGGTCTGGATCCAGCTCCGTTCGCAGCGATAAACCAAGCAACGCTCTTCCCCAATCAGTGCAAACAACGGCAGCCAGTACCAATCTGAGTATCAGTATCAAGCTGTTGATCACGGCAGATTGGATGGGTAACGGCCGTATCAACTGGTTGACCATGATCTGAAGCCTGATCACGCCTCTGAGTGTGGTAGTCTTAAGTGTCATAGCTACAAAATGTTAGCGGTAAAATTGGAGCCGACAGCCTGCCCTTAACAAGTGACCTTTCTCGTACGGTTTGGTCTGCCCGCTTCACTCCTAAAAGAAATTGAAACCTAAAGCAAGCGTCAGACTGGTGCCTTCACGCTTTCCTTCCTCTAAATTCACACTGCTCATGAGCAACCGACCTTGCAGGTCGATGGTCCACTTTCTTCTTTGGAGCACTTCATAACCCGTGCTGATCAACACTCCTTTGCCGAAGTTGAACTCTTCCTTCCCGATGTCTACTACATCATAAAAAGCGGGCATATCCATGGCCAACCCCATACCTCCACTTATCCACCATTTGTTGGCTGGCCAGTACTGCACCGCCGGAATCAGCCCTTCAAAACTTCTGTCACGACTGTTCTGCTGATACATCTGGCCTGGTGCGTTCAGGTACACTCCGAGCCTGTCGTTAAACAGCCAGCCTATTTTCAGATTAGGCAAAGAGATATCTCCACCGGTTTCGGCGTCACCAGCTCCTTTCGTAAAGTGTAGTACACCGACGCCAAATGACCCGCCGATGCTGAAGCCTTTTCTGATGGGGGCTGCGCTTTGTCCTTTAGCGGCAAACAAGCCCAGCACACAGATTGATGTTAGAATAATCCTTTTCATTTTGATTGTGGTTTTTGGTTTTCGTTTTTACTGATAATTCTCTTTTCTAAAGTTCCCGCCAGTGTCAGCGGAATGAATTTCTTGTTACCGTTACAAAGGTCTGGCGGTCGGCGGAGGCACACTCAACACGTATGAAGCAAAAGCCATAAAGTTTGGCGATCTGGCCAAAAACTATGACGAAAACATATAAGTTATGACGTAACAGAGCCTTCAAAATCTTTGTAAAAGCGCTCTTTACTTCATTCCAGCTGTTTAAATAGTTATCACTTTCGCCGCCTTGGCTATTCAAAGGTGACACTTGCCGGAGCCATTTATCTTAAGCTACCTTAAGAAAAGCCCCTGCATCCGTTTTTGTCACTTGAACCACCTGTGTGCCTCCAGAATTTTAGTATCAAAGATGTATTCGTACCTGGAGGTCACCAGGCCGTTGACTTCAAATTCCAGATTCTCGACACCAGTTGCCCTGAACCATTGTCCATCTTCAGCGCTTTGCCATTCGTAGGCCACCCTGTTCGAAATCCTGTTTTCGTGGAAGGCCCACAGCTCAGCCACATGGCGGTAGTGGTGCTGCATTGACCACTTCTGGATCAAAAAGCTTTTGATGGCATCCCGGCCAGCGAAAGTATGCTCACCACATTGCCACCTTGACTCCGGAGAGAATAGCGGCACCAGACTTTCCGGGTTATTGGAATTCCATGCGTTGGCTAATTGCTGGTTGACAGCCTCGACTGTCTCAAGTGTAAAAGGAAATTGTAATGTTTGAATTTTCATTTTGACAATTCAGTATCGTTTGTTTTTCAAATCCGATACCAAGTATGGTGCCAAAGTATGCAACTAATTGATTATTAGTTATTTGATAGTGAATTCTAAGGAAGTGAGTAAGATTGAAAAGTCAATATTTTGGCGTAATGTCAAAATATTGACACTTACCTTTCGATGCCGAGCTTTTTCATCTTCTCCACAAGGGTAGTTCTTTTCAAGCCAAGGAGCGAGGCTGCTCCATTGTCGCCACCGACACGCCAATTGGTTTTGTTAAGCACCTTAGTTATGTAACTCTTCTCTATTTCCGTCAGGGTGACAATACCTTCATTTTGATTGTCGGTCTCCGCCATTTGGAGGCTTTCGGTTATCTCAAGGCTTTTTCCTCTCGAGGTGATAACGGCCCTTTCTATCACATTTTCCAGCTCCCGTACGTTGCCAGGCCAGTTGTAATTAGTAAGTAGGGTCAACACATGCCGGGAAATGCTTTCGATGTGCCTGTTGAACTTGAGGTTGTACTTCATAAGGAAGTGCTGTGCCAATATGCCAATGTCTTCCTTTCTTTCCCTCAGCGGCGGAATTCTCATTGGAAACACATTCAGGCGGTAGTACAAATCTTCCCGGAACTTCCCATCTTTTACCGCTTCTTTCAGCTTCACGTTGGTGGCGGCAATCACCCGAACGTCAACCTTCAAGGTTCGGTTAGAGCCAAGCCTGTCAAATTCTCCTTCCTGCAACACCCGAAGCAATTTGGCCTGAAGTTCCATGGGCATCTCGCCTATTTCATCTAAAAAAATAGTGCCTTTGTCAGCCAGTTCGAATCGTCCGGTTTTGTCGCTATAGGCCCCTGTAAAAGCCCCCTTTACGTGACCAAACAATTCACTTTCTATGAGGTTTGCCGGGAGTACTGCGCAATTCACTTTAACTAACGCTCTACCCTTTCGGTCACTCAAATTATGTACGGCCCTGGCTATTAACTCCTTGCCAGTGCCCGATTCTCCCTCAATCAACACCGTGGCGTCAGTAAGTGCTACATGCTCAATGTCCTTCAGCACCTTTCTAAAAACTTTACTTTTGCTAATGATCTCCTCGAAGTTATGATCCAACTTGATCTCCTCCTGTAGATAGTCATTCTCCTGTTCCAGCTGCATTTTTAAGCGCTGAATTTCTTCCACAGCTTGCTTCAGCCGCTCGTTAGAATGCTTCAATTCTGCTTCCGCTTTTTTTCTTTCGGTGATATCGAGGAATGAAACCACTGCCCCCCGCAATACTCCCCCGTCCGATTTGATAGGAACACTAATGTACTCCACCGGAAAGCTTGTGCCGTCTTTCCGCCAAAAAACGCCATCATCAGTGAGATGTGCTTCACCCGAAGTCACTGTATTGCACAAAGGGCAGCTTTTTTGTTCGTCGTGCTCACTTTGAGTGGACGAATGAATCAGGTCATGTGGAGAATGCCCTACCACCTCGGACAGCGCTCTGCCTACCAATGTCAACCCGGCCTTATTCATAAACGTGATCTTTCCCCGGTCGTCAAGTCGATAAATCCCTTCGCCTGTCGACTGCAAAATGAGCTCAATCTCCTTGTGTAGTCGGCTAATCTCCACATTGGCGTTTTCCAGCTCTCTCTGATTTCTCTTTTGCTCAGTAATATCACGCATCACGGAGTGGAACACCTTACGCCCAGGTTCGTTCACTAATGTGGTGAGGACGATTTCTGCCGGAAATAGTGTCCCATTTCTGAGTTTGTGCCACCACTCGAAGCGAATAGATCCCTGTGCAAGTGCCGTATTCATGATATCGTCGGCTTTCTCCCGACTACTTCTTCCATCGGGCTGTTCCTCAGGCGACAAGGCGGAAGGATGCACCTTCAAAATTTCCGACTTTGTGGTGTACTGAAACTGACGCATCGCCGAAAAATTGGAATCAATGAAAACGCCATTTTCAATAATAGAGATAGCGTCGCCTGACCTTTCGAAAAGTTCCTTGAAAATACTCCCCTCAGCGAGAGACTTTTTTTGTTGGTCGAAGACTTGAAAAAGCTTATTTACACTGGAAATAATGGCATCCTCCTGATCGTTCCCTGTAAGGGAGATTTGAACATCGCTTGATCCGCTCAGTACTTTTTCAATGGCTTGCTCTAGTAGCGCTGCAAGTGATTGATCCTGGCCCATTTCCAAATTTATAAATTCCCTATAATTATCCTCAAGGCATCACTACATCAGGAGGAGAGCATTTGCATATCGGTCATATGGTCAGCCCACCTTTTTCAACCACTTTTTTGCCTTTTCCGCATCCGTAAAGCTTTTCATCGGAATGGGCGGTTTGCTCATGCTGAACAGCAGGTTCATAATGAACCTCGACAGACCCGGCTTCGACACCATGGCCATGGCGGTGTAGATGTCTGGCAGCATTTCTCTGGAAAACTTCTGGGTTTCCTTGTCAGGCACGGGAGAGTTTTTGAGATAAATTAGTAGCGGAACTGGTTTGCTATGAGCAATGTCTTTTACCAACTCCACATTGCCGGCTATAAGCTCGACGGTACGTTTGATGCTTTTGGAAAGCGAAATAAGTATCTCTCCTTCAAACCAGTAGGTAGCGATTTCTCCTTCCCACGTAGGTCTGTCGGTGGGTATCTTTACTTCCATTAGCTGATTTTATTTTTTTGTATAAGGATCAATGGTAACGATGCTTCCATCGGGCCGGTGGGTAAGTTCAGTGACTTTGATGTTTCTTAAATGGGTTTGCCCGCCAGAAAGGGTGCTATCATGGTAAAACAGATACCATTTACCATCAACCTCCACAATCGAATGGTGGTTGGTCCAGCCAATTACAGGATTAAGCACAACGCCCTGATAGGTAAAAGGCCCGTAAGGATTATCGCCAGTGGCGTAGCAAATAAAATGGGTATCACCAGTAGAATAAGAGAAGTAATATTTGCCATTGTATTTGTGCACCCAGGCCGCTTCAAAAAACCTGCGATTGTTGTCCGCCGCAAGCAATGGAGCTCCATTTTCATCCAGAATATCCACCTGTCTCACGTCTTCAGCAAAGCCCAACATATCATCATTCATTTTAGCCACCCTGGGCCTGATGGCTGGCTGGTCGCCGGCGGGAAATGAGTCGTAGGACACGTATTCGCCCGTCTCCCAGCGCTGCAATTGCCCACCCCAGATACCACCGAAATACATATAGGAGCTTCCATCGGCATCGGTAAATACTGCCGGGTCGATACTGTAGCTGCCTTCAATAGGCTGATCCATTGGTGTAAATGGCCCATTGGGTGTAGCGGCAACTGCCACACCTATTCTAAACACGTCTTCTTTGTCCTTGGCAGGAAAGTAAAAAAAGTACTTCCCATCCTTGAGAGCAGCATCCGGCGCCCACATTTGTCGGCCTGCCCAAGGCACATTGTCGATATGGAGCGCTATACCGTGATCTGTTACTGGCCCTCCAATTTTGTCCATCGAATAAACATGATAATCCACCATGCCAAAATGGTCGCCGTTATCGTTGGCAGGAATACCAGCGTCAAAATCGTGCGAAGGATAGATATAGATTTTTCCGTTGAAAACGTGCGCCGATGGATCGGCCGTGTAAAGGTCAGTGACAAGCGGCTGTGAAATGGCCCCCAGGCTGTCTGTATCCGTTTCAGCTTCGGTTTCGGAGGAATTGGAAGTAGTTTTTTGATCACAGGCGCCAACGCACACAACTGCGCAAAACACAAGGTACTGATTGAGTTTGGTAGGTAGTTTCATTCTGTAGGTATTAGTTTGGTGACGTCAATTTATAAAATTTTTATTTCTATTAATCACCAATCAATCTCCCTTAACCCCTTCGATTTCAGGTACTCATTCGTTTTACTAAACGGCTTACTCCCAAAAAAGCCACTGTGTGCAGAAAACGGTGACGGATGCGGTGATTCTATCACATAATGCTTCGACTTATCAATAATGGCCCCCTTTCGCTGGGCATAAGCTCCCCACAAAATGAAAACCACATTTTCCTTTTCAGCCGAAACCGTCTTTATCACTTCGTCAGTAAAAGTTTCCCACCCTCGGTTCTGATGCGATCCCGGGCTGCTCGCTCTCACGGTTAGCGTCGCATTGAGCAGCAACACACCCTGATCGGCCCAACGCTCCAGATTCCCGGAGGGCGGAATATCTTTACCAAGGTCGTCTGCCAACTCTTTGAATATATTAACCAGCGACGGTGGCATTTTAATACCGTCCTTTACCGAAAAACACAAGCCATTGGCCTGATTTGCGCCATGATAGGGATCCTGGCCAATGATCACCGCCTTTACCTGATCAAAGGGACAGTGGGCAAATGCACTGAAAATTTCTTTGCCTGGAGGGTAAACAATATGCTTTGAGTATTCATCTTTTACGAAAGAAGTAAGGTCGACGAAATAGCTTTTGTCAAATTCAGGTAACAATTTCTTCTTCCAGCTTTCTTCAATTTTTACATCCATGAATCATTTTTTTGATTTTCTTTGTATCTTAATAGCCTCCTGGCAACAACCAACCCTAATATAGGCATCCGCATTTAAGTCTTACAATTTCATGGTAACTGAAATTACAGAAGGGGTAAAAGTGAGCGTCATCACAGAATATCAGCCGGAATACTCCAATCCGAAGCAGATGCACTTTGTGTTTACTTACAAGATTACCATTGAGAACTGCGGAGACAATACCATACAGCTCTTGCGCCGCCACTGGTACATCCACGACCTCAACACGCAAGTGAGGGAAGTGGAAGGCGAAGGCGTGGTGGGCCAGCAGCCAATTCTGGAACCCGGCGAAACCCATCAATACGTAAGCGGCTGCAACCTCCGGTCGGGCGTTGGCAAAATGCTGGGCTCCTACCTCATGGAAAAAGTACTCGACGGTAAAAAATTCCAGGTGAAGATTCCCGAGTTCACCATGGTGGTGCCTTATAAACTCAATTGATTCTTGTCGCTTTCCAGAAGGCTTTATCCTGCCAAAGCATATTTTTCCTACTGGCTCAATGCTGTTGATGAGCAGTCTTTGCACGGCCCTTTTCTTTTCAAGTTTTATAATGAGGTACTAAAGCCCAAAAGCCCATCTGCGCATTTCGAGCCTATTGAAAAGCTGCGAAGGGCTTTACTAAGAGACAAAAGACTCATCGACTTGCAAGACCCCGGTGCGGGCTCACTCGTCAGTCGCTCGCTACAACGAACAGTAGGCAGCATAGCGAAACACAGCCTGTCTTCCCAAGCCTTTTGTTTCTTTTTATACCAACTGACAAGATTTCAGCAACCCGAACACTGCCTGGAAATTGGCACTTCTCTGGGCATTTCGGCTGCCTATATAAACAAGGCTTCTTCAGGACAATTAACCACCATTGAAGGAAGCCCGGCCATTGCCTCCATGGCCAGAGAGACTTTTGATCGGCTGGCCTGCCAAAACATAAAGCTTATAGAAGGTAGGGCACAGGAAACGCTCATGCCTTTTATTCAAACCACACCAAAACTGGATCTGGTCTTCATAGATGCGCATCACAGCGAAGAAGCCACACTTTCATTCTTTGAGACTTTGCGGGGGAGCCTGCACCAGCAAAGCATCGTCGTAGTCGGAGACATTCACTGGTCGGCGGGAATGGAGCGGGCGTGGCGGCAGCTAACCCAGCATGAATCGGTGACACTGTCGGTTGATATTTTTCATGCGGGCATACTTTTCTTCAACCCTGACTTGAGGAAAGAGACAGAGATTCTGTGGTGCTAAACTGACGACTAAGAAATGGTTTCCTTTTTTGTCAAATGGATAAATAGCTCCCTGCAAGCCCTTGGTGGAATTGAATTGTAACAGGCCTCAAATACCTTAAAATCAAACAGTGGCTCAAAATAGGCCCTGTACTCCGCTGCATTGCCCCCAAAAGGTGGGCGGTCGCTATTGAGCGGGTCGTCAAACAAAACGCCCACGAGTTTGCCTCCGGGCCTCAATAGTGCATGCACTTTCTCGGCATAACTTTGCCTCAGCGACGGATCGATTGCACAAAAGAAAGTCTGCTCAACGATGAGGTCGTATTGGCCCTCATGGTCGAAAAAATCCCCTTCTATCAGCTGCTCTTGGGGCAGCTCCGGTACTCTTTGACGAAGGTTGTTGAGCGGTTCACGACTTAAATCTATAACAAAAACGTTTTGAAAGCCCACTTTGAAAAGGTATTCGGCTTCGTAGCCATTTCCTGCTCCAGGGATCAGAATCCTGGTTTGCTTGTCAGTGAGCTGATCAAAATAGGCCTTGAGAGGTGTGGTAATCGCACCGGCATCCCATCCAGTTGACCCATCCCGGTATCTTTTTGTCCAAAAATTGGCATCCAAATTCATAAACTAGCTGTAATGACGGCAATTAACATTGTTTTAAGACATTAGTTCCCTAATTTTGCGGCTGTTTTTACATTGTGCACAGTAATAGACCAATACCATGAGTGAAGGAGGAAGTAATAATAAAAAGCAGCAATCAATCGTCATAGCCCTGGCTATCCTTTTGTTGTTGGCTTTAGTGAAGATAGGTATCGACTACAGCACCAATAAATCGCTCACGGCAGACAATATGGCGAAGCAGGAGGAGCTGACCGAAACATATTTCAGTCTTGATTCGGTATCATCTGAACTCGATAAACGAATCCAAACCATTACCGAACTGGGTGGTGAGATAGACACGCTTTTGAAAGTGAAAGAGCAGCTGGAGAAAGAAAAAGAGGCCATAAGAACCCGAAGCAACAGAGAAATTGGGCAGCTAAAAGCCAGAGTGGAAGGTTACCGTGAACTTCTGGTTGCACAAGACGAAGAGATTACCAAGCTAAGAGCCATCAATGAGAAGCTTTTAACTGAGAACACAGGCCTGAAAGAAGAGAAAAATGAGTTGACAGCTTCCATAAGAGACCTCAATCAGTCCAAAAACAAGCTTGAAGAAAAAGTGGCCCTTGCCTCTCAACTGAAGGTGGAAAACATGGTAATAGCCGCTGTCAATAGCAGGGGTAAAGAAACCATTGGCGAGTTTAAAAATCGTCAGATAGAATCGATCAAAGTCACGTTCAACATAGCTGAAAACAAAGTGGCACCCGTAGACGGCAAGGATGTGCTGGTGCGCATAGTGGCTCCTGATGGAAACGTGCTTTTCGACGTTACGAGAGGATCAGGTACTTTTATGTTCGACAACCGTGAGATGTACTTCACAGCCAAGCAAGAGATTCTTTTCGACAATACCCGCCAAAAACTGTCCTTTCTTTACAACAAGGGCAGTGAATATGCGCTGGGCATTCACAAAGTGGAAGTGTACACCGACGGTTACCTGATGGGCGCAGGCTCCTTTACGGTAAAATAATCCAAGCTATCTCCGCTTCATTCTGAGGATTCCAACGCATAATCAAGGGGTATATCAACTTATCTGACAGCGCCTTGTCAATTAGGAATCAATTACATACCTTTGCAGCCCATTTAATCAATAAGTTATACAATGCTTAACAATTACGAGACAGTATTCATTTTAACTCCCGTTTTGTCTGATACTCAGATGAAGGATGCTGTTGACAAATTCAAAACCGTGGCCGTCGACAATGGCGCAGACATGGTCAATGAGGAAAATTGGGGCTTGAAAAAGCTGGCGTATCCGATCCAGCACAAAACCACAGGTTTCTATCACTATTTTGAATTTAAAGCAGCTCCTGGGGTTGTGGCAGCACTTGAAACCGAGTTCCGCCGTGACGAAAAAGTTATGCGTTTCCTCACCGTTGCGTTGAACAAAGACGCAGTCGAGTACAACAACAAGCGTAGGAAAGGCGAATTCAACAAAAAAGAAAAGGAGGTCGCAGCATGACACTGATGAACGAACCCATCAACAGGGACATCCAGAAAATTAAGAAGTATTGCCGTTTCAAGAAAAACGGAATCAAATACATCGACTACAAGGATGCTAACTTCCTGTTGAAATTTGTAAACGAACAAGGTAAAATTCTTCCAAGAAGACTAACAGGCACGAGCCTTAAGTTCCAGAAGAAGGTAGCCCAGGCGGTAAAAAGAGCAAGACACATTGCTATTCTACCGTACGTAACTGATTCATTGAAGTAAACCACCGAGGATCATGGAAATTATACTAAAAGAAGACGTAAAAGGCGTTGGCTACAAAAACGACACAGTTTCTGTAAAGCCAGGGTTTGGACGTAACTACCTGATTCCTCAGGGATTGGCTATTATCGCCAATAACTCCAATAAGAAGCAAATTGAAGAAAACATCCGCCAGGCTGCTCACAAAGCAGAAAAGATCATTCAGGACGCTCAGGCGCTTGCAGCATCTATCGGCGATTTGACAGTAACTATTAACACCAAAGCAGGCGAAAGCGGCAAAATATTTGGTGCTGTTACAGCTCTTCAAATTTCTGACGCTCTTAAAGACAAAGGATTTGAAGTGGATCGTAAGAGAATCACTTTCAAAGAAGCTGTGAAGAACGTTGGTGAACACACAGTACTGCTTGATCTTCACAAGAATGTGAAGCACGAGATCACTGTGAATGTTGTCGGTGAATAATCCGAATACAAAATCATAAAGGAAAGGCGCTCACAAGGCGCCTTTTTTTTGTTATCACCAACTTGTCATATCAAGTAGGTTCCCACTACTTAAATATGTCTATGTACTCCTGGAAGAAAAAGATTTTACCTCTTTTAGCCCCGGTAACTTCCCGGATAATTTTATACTTTTCAAGCTCATCAAGGAGCTTATAGACGGTTGGCGCAGAAAGCCCGGTCAGCTCTTTTGCCTTTTGAGCATCAACGATTGGATGTTGGTACAAATGCTGAACGATTGAAGTAGCGTTCGAAGACCTACTACCTAATAGTCTCAATCTATTTTCCACATCCTTCTGTAGCTTCAGAATATTATCGAAGGCTAGTATGCTATTCTTTGCTGTCTCAATTATCCCCACAAGAAAGAACTTAAACCATTGCCCAATATCGTTCTTATCTCTAACCCTCATAAGATTGTCGTAATACAGGGTTCTGTTACGTTCAAAAAAATCCGATAGGTACAAAATCGGCTTTTTTAAAATGCCCTTCTCTACCAGGTACAGCGTTATCATCAACCTTCCCACTCTTCCATTGCCATCGAGAAATGGGTGAATAGTTTCAAACTGATAATGTATCAGGGCGATCTTAAGCAACTCGGGAAAATAGATTTCCTGGCTATGAGCGAATTTTTCCAAGTCGTTCATGTATTCGTCTATTGTCGAATGGATAGGAGGAATAAATGTCGCATCCATAATGCTTGCCCCTCCAATCCAATTTTGACTACTACGAAATCTTCCAGGCTGCTTGTATTTCCCTCTAACCCCAGATAACAAAGTCTCGTGAGTTTGCTTGATCAATCGAGACGAAAACGGCAGCTCCTCCAGTGTTCGAATGGCCTCATTCAAAGCGGAAATATAGTTTTGTACTTCCTCCCAGTCATCTCTTTTTTCTTCGGCTACATCGTCTCTTTCCAGCAGAGCTTCCTCTATATTTGTTTTGGTTCCCTCTATTTTGCTAGACTGGGTAGCCTCTTTGAGAACGTGCATGCTGATAAAAAGGTCGATGTTGGGTATGTACTCTGAATACATATCAAGCCTACCTAGCTGTCTGTCAGCCTGACTGAGCAAACTGAGCAATTCCATATTTTCAATTTTCCACGGTCTGTTGATTTTCTCAGGTTGAAAACTTTTATACGTCCCTTGCTTAATGTATGAACCTGCTATGAATTTCTGCATTTTTCTATCCCTTCCGCTAATTATAGGTTAGCACTATTTAAGATAATAACCGATATTTTAATTAACTACTCTTTTAATTAAAATAAACCAACCTCTACTTAATTAGTCATCGACTGCCTCATGCCCGTCTATCAGTACCTGTATCGCATACAGGAATTATATTTTCTAAATTGAGAAATGTTTCGCACCGAGATTAATCTTCCGCCTTATGAATCTAGCATTAAGTATGGAGATCCCATATTAACCCTGGGCTCCTGCTTTGCTGATGTCATGGGCAATCGCCTGGCTGAAAACAAGTTTTCAGTCGACATCAATCCATTTGGTACAGTCTACAATCCTGTCTCCATTTTCAAGCTGCTTTCACAAGCTGCAAGCAACACCAGTTTTACAAATGAGGGAATCGTTGAAAGTCAGGGCATTTACCAGCACTTCGACCTGCATTCAAAGTTTGGGAAAGGAACCAAAGAGGAACTCCAGGCAGAGGTGCAACAGCTTGAGCAAAAAACCACCAAAACCCTCGCTGATGCAAAATGGCTCATCGTTACTTTAGGCACGGCCGTAGTATACGAACGCTCAGGAGAAATAGTGGCCAATTGCCACAAAGTGTCTGCCAGCCAATTTTCAAAAAGGATATTGTCGGTTAAAGAGGTGATCAGAGCCTACGAAAATGTGCGGAACCAGCTTTTTCAGGTTAATTCCGGAATCCAAATGATAGTCACTGTTAGCCCCGTACGGCATGTCAAAGACACACTTGTAGTCAACAGCCAAAGTAAGTCCATCCTGCGGGTGGCGGTGGCTGAAATGACCGCATTCCCTGAGGTTAGCTACTTTCCCTCCTACGAGGTCATGATGGACGACCTGCGGGACTATCGCTTCTACGAGAAGGACATGATCCACCCCAACGAAACAGCGCACGACTATATCTGGGAAAAGTTCTCCGAGGTTTACTTGGATGAGCCCACCAGGCAGCTGATTCTTAAGTGGCAGAAGTTGAAAAGAAACCTTGAACACAAGCCTTTTCACCCGGCTTCGGCACACCATCAGGCTTTTTTGAAAAAGACGATGGAAGAAATGGAACAATTGAGTAGCCAATTGAATTTAGAACAAGAGATACAAGCCCTGAAAAAGGAAATTCTATGACCAAAGGCCCGCAGCCCAACAAGCTGATCAGTGAAACAAGCCCCTACCTGCTACAACACGCCTTCAACCCCGTCGACTGGCAGCCCTGGGGAGAAGAAGCGCTGGACAAGGCATTGAAGGAAGACAAGCCTATTATTCTCAGTATAGGTTACTCTGCCTGCCATTGGTGTCACGTGATGGAACATGAGTCGTTTGAAAACGAAGCCATCGCCCAGCTCATGAACGACCACTATGTGTGCATCAAAGTCGACCGGGAGGAACGGCCCGATGTGGACCAGGTGTACATGGACGCCGTGCAAGCCATGGGGCTGAACGGCGGCTGGCCCCTCAATGTGTTTCTTACGCCGGAGCAAAAACCCTTCTACGGCGGCACCTATTTCCCTGCGAAGAACTGGGCTGGCCTACTCGAAAACATAGCTGAGGCATTTATCAAGCAACGCCAGGAGCTGGAAGACTCAGCTGAGAAGTTCGCTAACCACCTTGGTGGTAGTGTGCTGGAACAGTTCAGCCTTTCTTCGCCGGAAAGCAGCTTTTCTCTTGCGGAAATAAGTTCTGCAGCTGGCAGACTGCTCCCAAAGTTTGATACCATTTGGGGAGGCCTGCAAAAAGCACCTAAATTCCCCATGCCCAGCATTTGGCTGTTCCTGCTGCGTCATGGGCATGCTACCAACAGCCAGCAACTGGTTGATCACGTGCATTTCACACTCATCAAAATGGCTCAGGGGGGCATCTACGATCAGGCCGGCGGTGGCTTTGCTCGCTACTCGGTGGATGGCGAATGGTTTGCTCCTCACTTTGAGAAAATGCTGTACGACAACGCCCAGCTCCTCAGCTTGTTTTCGGAAGCTTATCAGGTGACGGAAAATCCGCTATTCAAAGAGGTGGTGTATCAAACAGTGGAATGGCTTGAGCGGGAAATGCTGCACGTAGAAGGCGGCTTTTATGCAGCCCTTGATGCCGACAGCGAAGGGGTGGAAGGAAAGTTCTACACCTGGACGCAACCTGAGTTTGAAGCAATAGCAGGAGATCAAAAGGAATTTATCAAAGACTATTACAATATCTCAGAGAATGGCAACTGGGAGCACGGCAGAAATATCTTGTTTGTTACCGATGCCATCGAAACGGTGGGCGGCAGGCATCAATTGCCGATAGCTCAGGCTAAGCAAGCCCTGGCTGCCTTCAATGAGCGAGCCATGCAAGTCAGAGCGTCTCGGGTAAGGCCTGGTTTAGACGATAAAATTCTCACCGGATGGAACGGGCTCTTGATCAAAGGGCTGGCAGATGCGGCGATTGTTTTCAAAGAAGATAAATTTGGCAAGCTTGCTATCAATTGCGCTTCGTTTATCAAAAGCAAAGCGTGGCACAGCGGCGTACTGCATCGTACCTACAAAAATGGTGAAGCCAAACTTTATGGCTATCTGGAAGACTATGCTGCTACCGTTGACGGCCTCGTCAAGCTGTATGAAGCCAGCTTTGATCGGGAATGGCTTCAGTTTGCCTATTTGCTGTCCAGCAAAGTGATGGAAGAGTTCTTTGATAACGAAGAACGACTTTTCTATTACACCTCAAGCAAGGGAGAAAAACTGATTGCCCGAAAGAAGGAAGTATTTGACAACGTGATTCCCTCCACCAATTCGATAATGGCGCACAACCTGCACAAGCTGGGGCTTTACTTTGAAAACAACGACTACCTTACACTTGCTGAGGAAATGACCGCCAGACTAAAGTTGTTGATACTCACGGAGCCCGACTACCTCACCAACTGGGCCATGATGGCCGGACAGCTGGCCAAACCCACAGCGGAAATTGCCATAGTAGGACCTGGTGCAGGCAAGCTTGCGAGTGAGCTACAACTGACCTACCTACCCAACAAGGTGGTGGCAGTTTCTGAAGCAGAAACCGACGCATTGCCCATGCTGAATGGCAAAAAGATGGTGAATGAAAAGGCTACGGTTTACGTTTGTTATAACCGAGCCTGCCAGCGACCGGTGGGCACGATAAAAGAAGCTTTGTCGTTGATTCTTTAATCGGAAGATTAGGTCAGCAACTCACTATTTGGAGTATTTTGGCTATCTTTGATAAGCAGGCAAATGAACTAAAACTATGGTAAGAACCAGTTTAATCCCCAAAAAGCAGCAGGTTTCAATCGAAGTACCAGCCGATTATGTTGGTACAGAAGTAGAAGTAATTGCCTTCAGGAAAAATGAAGGAGTAGAGAGAGAAAAGACAATACCCAAGAAAGTTTCGTTCTCAGCAATTTCCATTGACACTGCCGGTTTCAGATTTGACCGTAATGAAGCCAATGAACGATAAGATATTTCTAGACAGCAATATTTTAATATACGCTTACTCTAAAAATGAAATAGAGAAACAAACGGCCTCAAGAAATTTGATCACCAACTTCAACTCAATCATTAGTACGCAGGTACTTCAGGAATTCACAAATATCATCACTCGGAAATTTCAGTTCAGCTTTGATGATGCTCAAAAAGCTATTATCGAATGTTGCCAAAACAACATGGTTTTCACAAATACTGACACTACAATTCTAAAGGGATGTCAACTAGCGGCCAGATATAAATTTTCTTTTTTCGATAGCCTTATTATTGCCTCAGCAATTGAGTCTGATTGCACGTTGCTTTACTCCGAAGATTTACAAAACGGCCAGGTCATTGACGAGTCACTCACGATAGTAAATCCATTCGTAAATATTTGATGGCATCCTTCGCCGACATCCTCCTTCCTGTGCCTATCCCCAGGTTATTTACCTACGAGGTAACGGCGGAGCATGTCGACAAAGCCGAGGCTGGCAGAAGAGTGATTGTGCCTTTTGGGCAAAAGAAAGTACTGACTGGCGTTATCGTTCAAACTCATGGAACCAAACCGGAAAACTATGAAGCCCGTGAAATTCTGGACGTGCTGGACGACCAGCCAGTAATTGTTGACCAGCAGCTCCAGCTCATTCAGTGGATGGCCAGCTACTACATGTGCACACCCGGTGAAGTACTAAATGCTGCCCTACCATCAGGACTAAAACTCAGCAGCAAATCGATGGTGCAGAAGCACCCGGACTTTGACCCGGATGACGGCAATCACACCTATTCCGACTCAGAATGGAAGGTGGTAGAAGCCCTGGAAGAAAAAGAGCACCTGAGCTATGACGAGATTTCGCAGATCACCGGCGTTAAAAACATCTACCACCTTATCAAATCGCTATCAGCCAAAGGAGCGATCCTGATTTTTGAGCAGCTCATTGAAAAGTACAAGCCTAAAAAAGAAAGGCGGGTGCGGCTGCAAGCATCTCTGGAGAATGACCTATTGGCACTGGAAGCACTCTTTCAAAAGCTCGAAAAGAAAGAAAAACAACTTGAGCTGGTAATGAAATACCTGAGAGAAGTGCCTGTGAATGAACTGAAAGAAAGAAACCAACTAGGGCTCTCCAAAGGAAAATTCCTTTCAACAGGCCTTTCTACTTCATCGCTTGGCACTTTGGTAAAAAATGGGGTTTTCGAAGAGTTTGATAAGGTAATTTCACGATTTGGCGAGCCAAAAAAGAAGGAAGCGGTTATTCCTGAGCTAACGTCACTACAGGAAGAGAAACTATCCGAAATCCATGGCCTCTTCGAGAAAAAATCGACGGTGCTGCTCCATGGCGTTACCGGCAGCGGCAAAACAGAGATCTACATTCGCCTGCTCCAGCAAGTGCTTGACGAAGGAGCTCAGGCGCTGTATTTGCTTCCGGAAATTGCGCTTACGGCCCAAATACTCCGGCGTCTGAAAAAAGTATTTGGCGACAAAATCGGCATTTATCATTCCAAGTACTCCGACAATGAGAGAGTCGAAGTTTGGAACGGTGTGCTTTCCGGCCGATTCCCAATAGTTGTGGGCGTGCGGTCATCAGTTTTTCTGCCCTTCAACAATCTTTCTCTCATCATCATCGATGAGGAGCATGAGTCGTCGTACAAGCAATATGACCCTGCGCCCCGCTACCACGCCCGAGACACGGCCATTATGCTGGGGCAGCTTCACCATGCCAAAATTTTGTTAGGTTCGGCCACACCGTCTGTAGAGAGCTACTACAACGCCGTGTATGAAAAGTACGGACTGGTAACGTTGGAAACCCGGTTTGGTGAAGTGCAAATGCCGGAAACTGCCCTCATTGACCTGAAAGATGAGCGAAAGAAAAAACGAATGCACGGCGACTTGTCGCCGGGATTGCTGCAGGCCATTGAGCAAACGCTGGAAGAAAACAAGCAGGTCATCCTCTTTCAAAACAGGAGAGGCTATGCGCCCTATCTTCACTGCGAAGACTGTGCCCACATACCCAAGTGTGCTAACTGCTCGGTGAGCTTAACGTATCACATGTACCGGCAGGAGCTGCTCTGCCACTACTGTGGTTTCCGTGAACCCCTTCCATCGCATTGTGAGGCGTGCGGTTCGGCCAAAATTAAAACCATAGGTTTCGGTACAGAAAAGCTGGAAGATGATTTAAAGGTGTTGCTTCCTACCGGCCGCATCAGCCGAATGGACTACGACACGACCCGCACGAGAAGTACTTACGAACAGCTCATCGAAAACTTTGAAAATGGTGAAATAGATGTGCTGGTAGGCACACAAATGATCACCAAAGGCCTCGACTTTGACCATGTAGAGTTGGTCGGCATTTTGGACATCGACCGCATCATTCATTTTCCTGATTTTCGTTCACATGAGCGGGCCTTTCAAATGATGACACAGGTAAGCGGCCGGGCTGGACGTCGATCAAACAACGGCAAAGTGATCATTCAGACCAACAACCCCGAGCAGCCTGTCTTTCATTTAGTACGAACCAACGACTACAAGCGATTCTACCAGATGGAGATTTTGGAGAGGGAAAGCTTTCATTACCCACCATTTGTGCGAATGATACGGGTGCTTTTCCGCAACCAGGACAAGCAGTTGGTTTGGGAAACCGCCAATCACTATTTAAAAAGTATTCAAACTTCGTTGGGAGGCCACAGAATACTTGGCCCCCAGGAACCGTTAATAGCAAGAATACGAAATCAATACCATCAGGAAATTACCATCAAGTTGGAAAAAGGTGGTATTTCTATCCCTAAGGCCAAAGAATTCCTGACTCAAAAGATGGAAGAATTGCAACAGGATAAAATATTCCGCCAGACATCCGTTATTTTTGATGTCGATCCGCAGTAACTATGAAGTTGGGCAAAAAAACAAACCATTGGCAAATTCTTCTTTTCCTATTGACAGGTTCCTTGCTGTTGTCTTGTCTTGGAGAAGTAGAGCCCTATGAAAAAGAGCCAGCGGTGAAAGTCAGGTTTTTCAACATCGACAGTCTGCAAAAAATTAATTCGGCCATTGCAGCAATCGACACCGCCGTGAAACATTTAACTACGGAAAAGACAGCCCTTACTACTCAGCTTTCGGCACTCAACACCTCGCTAACTTCCCTCAACAAGCAAATTGCCGAAGGTAACAATGATTTGATACCGGAAAGAGATTCAGTGCAGGCAGCGATCGCAGAAGCCAGGGCCAGGCAAACGGAGATTACCACAGAACAAGCCGCCCTTGCCGCAGCAAAGACACCGCTCACTAAAACAGCGGCGGCTATCAACAAGGGCACAATTTTGGTCAGCAGCATCACAGCCAATGGCAACAAAGTTTCGTATTCAGATAGTGCCAACACCTTCAGTCTGCCACTAAACATGAATACATCCAGTCAAGTATATTATTTCGAAATTGCCGGCAAAGTGGATAGTATGGAGCTTACTTATTCGTTTGTTGAAGACCTTACGGCCAGGAGCTACACCAGGCTTATTGGCACCAACATTGAAAGAACCGACGACAAGTTTTCATTTGACAGTGTGAAAGTATACTGCAAAGCGTTGCCTGACCCTTGCCTGAGCACAAAAACTACCATCAATGTCTATTTCTAAGGCTGCCATATTGTTGCTATTTGTGCTGGTCAGCCTGTCGGCTTACAGCCAGGATATTGGCCGGCCAAAACCACCAAGAACACGGGTGAATACGGAAGACCTGGCTGATACAACCAAGACCGCCAAACCGAATCCTCCCGCCATTGACGACGAGGACGATGAAGAAGAGGAGCCTAAACCTGCCAGGATAAAGGACACCACCGATTATCCTTTTCTAACTGAGTTGCACCTTCTGCTCGACTACGGGAAGCTGCTGACTTTGCCCGCTCCTTTCGAAAGCAAAGCCGAGGGAGGCATACAGGCAGTGTTTGAAAACAGGTATGTGGGCAGCATCAGCTATGGCTATGGCAGCATCAACCCAACGGGAGCCTACAAAAACTCTGACTACAATGCCACCGGCACGTATATAAAACCTGGCTTGTTCTACCAATTAGCCATCAATCCTAAAAATAAATTACTGCTGGGAGCTCAATATGGAATGGCGTCTTTTGAAGATTCAGGCGTTACCACCATAGAAAGTGCCTCTGGTTTATTTGAACCATACGAAAGAGCTTTTGCACGTGGTGGCCTTAAGGCAAGCTGGCTGGAGCTTTCCATTCAATCGGAAGGGAACTTCAGAGGCAATTTTTGGCTGGGATTCAGGGCATCTTACCGGCATTTGATCAATATGGACAACCCCGGCGATCCGGATGTACTCATTGTGCCAGGCTACGGAAAAACGGTTGGTAGTGGAGTACCTGCTGTGAACCTATTTTTGAAGTACAAGCTTAACTTCTTCCACCCTCCGGTAGTAGTTGTGCCTGAATCAGAGGATTAAAAATCCCACTCATCATTAAGGATAGGCAATGCATGGTGAGCAGTCAGGTCGTACTGACAAGGCACTATGGAGATGTAATTGTTGGCAATGGCCCATTCGTCGTTGTCCTCGCCCTTGTCGAAGTTCACAAAATTGCCCGCCATCCAAAAATACTGACGACCATACGGGTCGTGGCGCAAGTCGAACTCCTCCTGCCATTTGGCATTTGCCTGGCGGCACATTTTGATGCCTTTTATTGCCTCGTTTCTCTTTGGTGGAATATTCACATTCAACGCCACACCCTTCGGAATCCCTTTTTCAAGGGCCTGCCTTGTGATCTTCAAAATATGCTCGTCAACGTGTGATAAATCAGCATCATGTGGGTAGTCGCATAAGGAGAACCCTATCGCCGGCAATCCTTCCATAGCCGCCTCTATAGCCGCTGACATAGTGCCGGAATACAGCACACTAATGGACGTGTTGCTTCCATGATTGATTCCGCTAACTACCAGATCCGGGCGAATATCTTTCAATATATAGTGCTTGCCAATTTTCACACAGTCGGCAGGTGTGCCGCTGCATTTATAAGCCTTTACATCGCCAAAAATATCGTCCGTATCCAGCCTCAAGGTGTCGCCGATGGTGATGGCATGCCCCATCCCTGATTGGGGGCTGTCGGGTGCTACCACAATTACCTCACCAAGTGTTTTCATCAGTTCTACTAGCTTCCTAATGCCACGACTGGTTATGCCATCGTCGTTGGAAACGAGAATGAGGGGTTTCTTTTTTGCCATTGTTAATTATTTCACCGAATTGTAAAAAGCTACGATACGCACAAGATCCCGGATTTTATCTGGCGATAAATGATTCTTTTTCATGAAGGGCTTTACTTCCGACCACCTGTCACGCATAGCATCCTGAAGCTCAGGTTTCTTCCCGTTGTACAGTCTGATATTACCTTTTTTATCAAGGAAATAGAAACTATAGTCAAGTCTTTGCCTTGTTTGGTTATAACCACTAAAAGAATAACTCTGCACCGACGGCACAGTTTCCTGAATAATTGACTCTCTGGTCAGCAAGGACAGTTCTCCTTCGTACAGCAGCTCGAAAAGCATCGGCACCTTGTAGTCGTAGTTAACTGCATAGGGCAGCGAATAAAACTGTCTGTAATTTTCGGTTGTCTTGTCGTAAAATTCTATGTAGACAATTTTGCGGCTGGAGAAGGTGTTGATCCGATCCCGGTTTCTTACCTGAACTAAATCATTCGGCAGATCATATTTGATCTCTCCTCTCAGGGTGTCGGCATCGTCATTTACTATCCAGCCATCGTGCCAATACTCAGAAGGGAAATATTGAGCATAGGCTGAAGCACTTGCTAAAAGAGAAAATAAAAAAATAAAAAAAACCGAGTACTTTCCCATCCTCCTCATACTACAATATTACATTTCCCAGGCAAAAGACCCACTATTTCTCTTTCAAAATCATATGACCCATTTTGTCCCGTTTGGTTGTGAGGTACTTCTCATTAAACTCATTAGGAGCCACCTCTATTGCCAGGTTGTCTACAATTTCCAGGCCATATCCCAGCAAACCCGCTCTTTTCTTGGGGTTATTCGTGATCAACCGTAGTTTGCTGATACCAAGATCTCGCAGTATCTGCGCACCAACGCCATAATCTCTTTCATCCATTTTATATCCCAGGTGAAGGTTAGCTTCTACGGTATCCATTCCTTCCTCCTGAAGCTTGTAGGCCCTCAGTTTCGCCTCCAGCCCTATCCCACGACCTTCCTGATTCATATACAATACAACGCCTTTACCCTCCTTCTCCACCATTGTCATGGCATTATGAAGCTGCTCACCACAATCACACCTGTGAGAGCCGAATATATCGCCCGTCACGCAGGAAGAGTGTACCCTTACCAGGACCGGCTCGCCTGGCTCCCAGGTTCCTTTCACGAGTGCTAAATGCTGCTCGCCGGTATTTTTCTGCTTATACGCATGAAGCTGAAAGCTGCCATATTCTGTAGGCATTTTCACATCTACCAGTTTTTCGATCAGAGACTCTTTATCAAGGCGGTAAGTGATCAGGTCTTTAATAGAAACAAGTTTGAGGTTGAACCTTTCCGCCACTTTTTTCAGGTCCGGAAGGCGGGCCATTGAGCCATCCTCATTCATGATTTCAACCAACACGCCGGCAGGGTAAAGCCCCGCTAACCTGGCAAAGTCAATAGCAGCTTCTGTGTGACCTGAACGGCGCAGAACGCCGCCTTTCTTAGCCTTAAGCGGGAAAATATGACCGGGTTTGCCAAATTCTTCTGGCGATGCATTGGGGTCAACCAGGGCCTGAATAGTCACCGACCTGTCTTTGGCGGAAATGCCAGTTGTTACTCCTCTCCCTCTCAGATCGACAGAAACAGTAAAAGGAGTTTCATGAAGGGCCGTATTTTTGCCAACCATCAGCTCCAGCCCCAGCTCTTCGCATCGCTCCTCCACTAAGGGCACACAAATCAACCCTCTGCCATGCGTAGCCATAAAATTGATAATTTCAGGAGTGACAGTTTCCGCAGCACATATAAAATCGCCTTCGTTTTCTCTATCCTCATCGTCAACTACGATGATGATTTCGCCCTTTTTTATCGCCTCAATGGCGTCTTCAATTTTGTCGAGTTGTATTTCTTCTTGCATTGTGCTAATTGCACCCTCCCTGGGGGTGTCTACTTTTTTTTTAACACTCTTAAAATCAAAAGTATTCCGCAAAGGTTCATTTAATTATGCATACTGACAAATAAGAACCTCTCCAAGCAGGGCCTTAACCGACAGTGACAACACCAAGGATTCCAGCTAAACCCATTTCCACCTTCTTGAGTGCCTCATGGTGCTCCATTATCTCCACCTGCTCGGCCTCAGTTTCTGCAGTTTTCAATTTGTCAAGATTCTCTTTGATCACTGCCCTGACTGTCCGAAGCTTAAGCCTGACAATATTGGCATAGGTGGCACCTTTCAGGTCGTTTCTTTCACTGTTTACTTTGATGTCGAACTTCTCAGTCCAATGATGGCTCACCTCATGCCGCTCAGTAATCAAATCGATCACTTCTTTCTTCATTGGTTCGGTGCCATGCTTCAACACATAGTCCGCATCTATCACGTCTCCATCCACCAGCTTGTTCTTAAACATATCGAGGATTTGCGCATACACAGGGTGACTGAAATGCACCTCGTCTGTCTCATGCAGAAAGTAATCGGCGAGCAACTGATCTACTTCCTCGGTTCCTTTTATCACGAATTGACCATAGTTGAGCAGAAGCCTCAGGCTTTCCCTTTCCTGTATCATTTTTGGATCAACCTCCGGCTTTTCGAGCGTTGAAATAGCCGCATCAGGTGAACTCTCAGTTGCTGAACCGGAGTTGTCGAGATCCAGCCGCTGCCTGGTTTGCTGCCGTTCCCTCTCCTTTTGCTGCTGCTGGCCCTGCTCGATAAGCATTTTGTTCATCTCAGCAACGATCACAGCCTCATCCATGTCCATTAGCTGGCTGCACTCCCTGGCAAAAACAAGCCGCTTAATGGCATCAGGTATCTTCGCAATGCTACCCACAATTTCCCTGATGGTGCCCGCCTTTTTTATGGGGTCGCTGCCGGCATCCTTAAGGTACAGATGGGTTTTAAAAGCAATAAAATCTTCGCTGTTCTTTTCGAGGAAAGCCTTGAACGCAGAAGCACCCAGCTGTTGAGAGTAGCTGTCGGGGTCTTCTCCCTCCGGGAAAACGACCGCTCTCACATTGAGCCCTTCTTCAAGCAGCATATCAATGCCTCGCATACTCGCCTTGATGCCCGCCACATCACCGTCAAAAAGCGTGGTGACATTCTGGGTAAAGCGACTCATCAGTTTGATATGCTCACGGGTCAAAGAGGTGCCCGACGAGGCCACTACATTCTTAACACCAGCCTGGTGCATCGAAATAACGTCGGTGTAGCCCTCCACCAGGTAGCAATTGTCCTCATTCCGAATGGCCTGCTTGGCCTGGAACATCCCAAAAAGGACATTGCTTTTATAGTAAACAGGCGACTCGGGGGAGTTAATGTACTTGGGTTGATTATCCGCCTTTTTCAGTATCCTGGCACCAAAACCGATGACTTTACCCGACGGATTATGAATTGGAAACATGACCCTACCCCGGAAGCGGTCATATTTTTTACCATCTTCTTTGGCTAGAACCAAGCCCGCCTTTTCCATCATCTCCTCAGTGAAGCCATTTTTGGAGGCATACTTCATGAAGCCGTCCCACTTGTCGTGGCTATAGCCCAGGTCAAAGGCCTTGATGGTTTCGTCCGAGAAACCTCTTTCTTTAAAGTAGCTTAAGCCAATGGCCTGCCCTTCATCATCTTCCCACAAAAGCTGCTTATAATACCCTTTGGCATGATCGAGTAAGATCAGCAGGCTTTCTTTTTCATTGAATTCTTTGATCTGGTCGGGTGTGGCCTCCTCTTCTTCTACTTCAATGCCATATTTGTTGGCCAGGTGCTTGAGTGCCTCTACATATCCAAGGCCCTCAATATCCATGATAAAAGAAATGGCGTCGCCACCTTTCCCACACCCAAAACACTTGTAAATCCCCTTATTGGGAGCTACCGAAAAGCTGGGCGACTTCTCATCATGAAAGGGGCAGCAGGCCCAAAAGTTTTGGCCCTTTTTCTTCAGCGAAACATAGTCGGACACCACCTCCTGGATGTCCATCCGGGATTGTATTTCTGATATGATGTGGTCGCTGATGCGCATGGGGGTTCGAAGTTACGAAGTAAATCCGACTCCGGTAAAGCCGTCAGGCCCAAAGTTGATGATCAATCCGTGTCTGGCGATACTTTCGGGTAAAAGGCATTGCTCCGTTTATCAAAGAGGGTGAAAACCTATTTTGAAAAAGATACTACTTTTGCCCGGATGGAGAAGATTACTGTAGAATGGGGCGGCCTGATCATTATGGAGCCGATGGCGATTGTTTGGAACTGGCTGATTACCATTTTTGGTGTGGTGGCGTATTTTAAGCTGCGTAAAAACACCTCTCCCCCCTACAAAAACTGGAGTTTGTTCTTCCTCATCCTTGGCATTTCAGGATTTTTCGGCGGACTTGGCCACGGGCTTTTCTACTACTGGGGGCTCACCGGAAAAATACTTCCCTGGACAACCGGCATCTTGTCAGTCTACTTTGCCGAAAGAGGCATTTACGCCTTTATCCCCGCCGAAAAAGAGGTTTGGAAAAAGAGACTACAGCTGTTTTCCCTTTTGAAAATGATCATCATGCTGGCGGGCATGGCCTTCGTCTCCTTTGACTTTTCGTGGACAAAGAACAACTCAATTATTGGCCTTACCCTCATTGTGGGGCTGGGTGGCTACCTCCTGAGCCGGAAGTATAAAGAACTGGTCTATTTTCCTATCGGCATCCTTGTTCTTAGCTCGGCTGCTTTTGTTCACGGGTTCGATATCAATATCCACCCATGGTTCAACAGGGACGATTTCGCTCATCTTATTATGCTAGCCGGTATGAGTTTTTTTCTGGTGGCCCTTCAGAAATTTGATTTGAAATCATCTCAGGCTAATTGAAAGGCCTCTGAAAGCCCAATGCGCTCAATAAACTTTGAGCTACCCCAACTTTATCGTTCTTCTCATTGTTACATGCTGGTATAAGCATTAATTTGCAACAGTTTTGCATCAGAACAGCCATTTTCTACATGACCCAAATCAGTAAAGAACAAGTATTAAAGTCGTTGAGCAAGGTGGACGACCCAGATTTGAAGAAAGATCTGGTGACCCTTGGAATGATCAAAAACCTGGAAGTAGGTGACGCCAGGATCAGTTTTGCCGTGGAGCTTACCACACCGGCGTGTCCTTTGAAGGAGCTCATCAGGAGTCAGTGTGAGGACGTGATTTATGCTGATTTCGGAGAGGCTGTGGAGCTTTCTATTTTGATGACCTCCAACGTTACTTCTATCAGAGACAATGCGCCCCTGTTACCCGGTGTAAAAAACATCATCGCTATTTCTTCAGGGAAGGGCGGGGTAGGTAAATCCACTGTTACGTCCAATCTAGCCGTAGCGCTTTCAAGAAGCGGCGCCAGCGTAGGTATTATTGATGCGGACATTTTCGGGCCCAGCATCCCTACTATGTTCAACTGCGAACATGAGCAGCCCGGCATCATCGAGAAAAATGGAAAGAATGTAATTTTACCGATAGAACAATACGGCGTTAAGCTGATATCGATAGGTTTTCTTACCCCTCCCGACAACGCCGTGGTGTGGCGGGGGCCCATGGCCAGCTCAGCGCTAAAGCAGTTTATTGGCGATACGGAATGGGGAGAGCTCGACTACCTTTTAATTGATCTTCCTCCGGGAACCAGCGACATACACCTGACACTTGTGCAAACAGTGCCTGTTACTGGTGCGGTGGTGGTGACTACCCCTCAAAAAGTAGCCCTGGCTGATGCTCAAAAGGCATACTCCATGTTCAAGCAGCCTCAGATCAATGTGCCCGTGCTGGGAATCATTGAAAATATGTCGTACTTTACTCCTGAGGAACTTCCGAACAATAAATACTACCTGTTCGGCCAGAATGGAGGCAAGCTTTTCGCTGAGAAAAACAATGTTCCTTTCCTTGGTGAGGTACCACTGGTGCAGTCGATCAGAGAGTCTGGCGACAGTGGCTACCCAGCAGTAATGAAAGATGGGATAACGGCTGATGCGTTCAATGGCATTGCACAAGCCGTGGCTCAGCAGGTGGCAATGAGAAATGCCGCCAAAGAAAAAACGAAAGTAGTTGAAGTTAATGTTTAAGAAATGATTGCTGACACACCTGAATATATAGCGTTGATGGAGCGCATAGAAAGTGCGCTTGATTCAATCAGACCTTATCTGGAGGCTGATGGTGGAAATGTTAAGCTGCTAAGCATCGATGAAGGGCATGTGGCAAAGCTTGAGTTGCTTGGCAACTGCGGGTCGTGCCCGATGTCGGCCATGACACTGAAAGCTGGCGTAGAAGAGGCGATTAAAAGAGCTGTTCCGGAAATAAGTAAAGTGGAAGCCGTGAATGTGGCTGTCGTTTGATGAAATAATTTTCATAGCATTACCTCGTTACCTCTCATCCACGTTTTTTAACATACTCAATGAGCAGGAGGTTATACTTTTTTTTAGACTTAGCTGTTTGCATTTTTTTATGCTTTAGCCACCAGGCCTTTTCACAGGAAAAGTGTGGCACCGTACAACTCGAAGAAAAATACAGACCGATTATTGGTGAATCTGTCAAAGAGTTTGAATCGTGGGTTCAAACCAAAAAAACTGAGCGTCAGCTTCGGTTGAGTAGTAGCAGAACTGCTGAAGCCATTTACACCATACCTGTGGTGATACATGTATTGCATCAGGGCGAGGCGTATGGAGAAGGATCGAACATTCCGCTGGAGCAGGTATTGTCTCAAATTGAGTTACTCAACCAGGACTTCCGGAGATTAAATTCAGACACAACCGACACCCGAGAGATATTTAAGCCTGTGGCAGCTGACGCACTTATTGAGTTTGCGTTAGCCAAAAGAGACCCTGAGGGCATGCCCACCAGCGGCGTTGTAAGGGCTCGTGCCGGCAAAGACTCCTACGCCATTGGAGAAGAAGACTTACTTCAGAAGGTTAGCTATTGGCCGCCCGACAGATACCTCAACATATGGGTAACCAACCTTAAATCGGGCTTGTTGGGGTTTGCGCAATTCCCGGTATCAGACCTGATCGGCCTTAAGCCCAACATTGCTAATAAATTCCTGCCGGACGGCGTCACCATTGACTATGAGTACTTTGGCCAGGGCTTCAATGCAAAGGAGTTTTCTACCGGACGAACAGCTACCCATGAAATAGGGCATTACCTTGGGCTGCGACATATTTGGGGCGACGGCGGCTGTGGATCAGACGACTACTGTTCCGATACTCCAGCGGCAGACAGAGCCAGTTCGTCAGGCAGCTGCGAGTTGTCAAAGGCGAGCTGCGGGTCTACCGACATGATTGAGAACTACATGGACTACAGCCCCGACAAGTGCATGAATATTTTCACAAAGGACCAAAAAGAGAGGATGAGAACCGTGCTGGAGTTTAGTCCCAGAAGGAGGAGCCTCATAGGATCGGCAGCACTGGTGGCGCCAACGCTTGTGGACAATGATTTGGGTATAAAAACAATCGTTAGCCCGGCAGGCGGTATCTGCTCCGCCAGGTTTATGCCTGAAATAGTGGTGAGAAACTATGGCACCAGCATCATCACGCAATTTGAAGTCAGCGTTGTTATCAACGGGCTGGAGTGGGATTCAAGAACAATCTCCACCAACCTCGCCCCCCTGGCTGCCTACACCGTTACCTTCGACGAAGTACTGCTTGAGCAGGGCGGCTTATATACCACGACATTTGAAATCGGGAGTGTCAACCAGACACTAGACAACAAGGTCAGTAACAACAAGGTCTCGATAGACGCCAGCTACCAGCGACTAATTTCGCTGCCGATGCTGGAAACCTTTGAAGAGAACGGTTCTCAATTGGTCATGAAGGCCGACAACCCCGATCAGCCCTTTGCAGCCATCACGCTGGCACCGAAGGTCTTGGCCACCAACCTGGCCATACAGTTTGACTACTTCAGTGCTGACTCGACACAATTTGGCGACTGGGAAATGCTCCTGTCTCCCATCATTGATTTGACAAAATACCCTTCTCTTACCATCGATTTCGACTACGCCTACGGGCACGACGGTATCAATAATTCGGACGGTCTGCTGGTGGCTGTGTCGACCGACTGCGGCGCCACTTTCGAGTACGACGACATTGTGTTCCAAAGATTTAGCGAAGACCTTGCCACCACTTACATAGAGCCCGGGCAAGCGTTTATTCCTTCAGGCCCAGCCGAATGGAAAAAAGCTTTTATCGCCCTTAACAACTTCAAAGGAGCCGATAGGATACAGCTCGCCTTCATCGGACAAAACGGACTGGGTAACAACCTGTTTCTTGACGACATAAAAATATCGAGTAATAACCTGGCCGACTACGATATCGGCATTAGTGAAGTAACTGATCTTTCTTTCATTTCGTGTATCAACCAGCCGGTGCCAACGGTCGAGGTTAAGAATTTTGGGAAGCAACCCATCACCAGCTTTTTGCTTTCCTACACGGTTAACAACACCACGGAGGAATTGGAGGTTAACAATATCTTCATTAATACCGGCCAAACGATCAACGTACCATTGGAGATTGACGCCCTGGAAGATGGCACATATAAGCTTGAATTGGCCCTCGACCAACCAAATGGCAACACTGACCAGCGAATCTCCGACAACAGCTTCTCCCAGCTATTTCATGTAAAAACAGCCACCGACGTGATCCCATTCAGAGAAACATTTACTTCGAACAGGGGCGTGGAAGAAAATCTTTTGCACAGAATTACAAACACCGACGGACGCACCTGGCAAATTCAAAATGATGAAAGCCTCAGCCAGGGAAACAAAGTAGCCCGGATGACTTCCTACGACCTGACTGTACTCGGTGATGAGTTCTGGTTGGCAACGAAAGTGCTGGATCTTGACGATGCTGATGAAGCATCAATGTCTTTCAAACTTTCCTACGCCAAAAGGCAAAACCGTTCGGAGCGACTAAGAGTGATGGTGTCCGTGGACTGCGGCATCAATTTCAGGGACGTCGTATATGACAAGCGGGGAAGTGATCTGGCTATTACCGAATCTGAAGAATTTTGGGCTCCCTCAACTTCCGAAGACTGGAAAAGAGAAACAATCGACTTGTCAGCCTATGCTGGAAACAGCAGTGTTGTGGTGGCCATTGTAGGCACCAATGGCAACGGCAACAATATGTATTTGGACGATATAGAGTTTTATCTGTCGGGTGAGCCAACGCCAGTCTTCCCTGTCGAGGATTTGATCAGGCTCTTTCCTAACCCTGCGAAAGAAGTAATTAACGTGGCCTTTAGCCTGGCTGAGAGGCAAACCGTGACGCTACGAATGCAGGATGTGAGAGGCCGGGTGTACTTTGAAAAAGAATACCCCAACACCTTGAACCAAATTTATCAGCTAACCACAGTAAACGAAGCCAATGGCATGTACCTGATCCAAGCAATAACGAAGGACAAGGTAACCGCCCAAAGAGTCATTATCAGGCATTGAAAATCGTTTCGGTTGCGTAATTTTGTTGCAAGTCGCCAGTGACCGCTTTAATTATTAAATTTAAAAGATGAGAGTAGGAATATTCTTTGGAGGGCAATCCAGGGAAAGAGAAATATCCTTTGCAGGAGGACGTACAGTCTACGACAACCTCAATAAATCATTGTTTGAGCCAGTGCTCTTTTTCATTGACAGCCTGGGGCAAATCATAGAGCTCAATTGGCAATACGTATACAAAGGCACCATTCGGGACTTCTATCCTCCTGTGTCGCTGCTTCCACCGAGCCCTCATCATTTTCAGGTATATATTGAATCGCTGGCGGCCGAGGACCATAACCTTGCACTGAGTGCTGCCTCGCATGTTGGCCGCAAAGTTAGCCCCGAAGAACTACCAACACTTATCGACTTTGCTTTCCTTGCCCTTCACGGTCCTTTTGGTGAAGACGGTAATATCCAGGGGCTTTTGGAGTGGTATAATATTCCTTACTCTGGCTCCGGCATTTTACCTTCGGCCATTGGTGTGAATAAGGTTGTTCAAAAAGACCTTTTGGAAAAGAATGACTTCTCTACGCCCGCTTACGAGTTGCTTAACAGAGACTCGTGGCTGAAGGAAGCCAATAAAAAAGCGGTATTTGATGCTTTAAAATCAAAGCTAAAGCTTCCGCTGGTGATAAAAGCACCCAATCAGGGGTCGACCATTGGTGTGGCCATTATCGACAAAGACTCCGTGGAAGACTTTGTGGACGGCATGAACAGGGCTTTTTTCATTGAAGAGATTGAATTGAGTTGGTGGGCAAAACTACCCGATGAAGAGAAGAGAAAAGAGCTGATAAAACTGACAGACATCAGAGAGGGCATAGGCCTTCCTGTGATGATGGAGGGTGAATGGATATCCCACCCTGAAAAACTCTGGGTGAAACTCGACCAGCTGGCTTCCGCAAAAAAAGATACTATACAGCTTACCAGTCAGCACGCTGAGGAAACAGTGCTGGTGGAAGCCTTCATCAAAGGCCGGGAGTTTTCGTGCATCGTTATTGAAAATGACAACGGTGCGCCGATGGCATTACCTCCTACGGAGATCAGAAAAATCAAAGACCTTTTCGACTACCGCTCCAAGTATTTGCCAGGGATCAGCAGGAAAATAACACCAATTGAACTACCCGACGGTGATATTCAAAGGATTCGTGAACAATGTGAAAGACTCTTCACCGCTCTTCACTGCCAGGTATACGCCCGGATAGATGGGTTCTACACCGAGGATGGCGGTATTTTCCTCAACGACCCAAATACGACGTCGGGTATGCTGCCATCGTCGTTCTTTTTTCACCAGGCAGCTGAAATAGGGCTTAACCCTTCGCAGTTTCTTACTTACATCATTCGCACGTCACTGGCAGCCAGGATAAAAACCGGCAAAATGATCCACCAGATGAAAGGGCTGCTCAAAAAGTTGGATACTGAGATCCAGCTTCTGGCAGTTTCAGAGGTGAAAAAAATCAATGTGGGTGTGATCATGGGCGGTTTCTCTTCGGAGAGGCATATTAGCGTGGAAAGTGGAAGGAATATTTTTGAAAAGTTAGCCTCCTCCACAAAATACCACCCGGTGCCTATTTTTCTCACTGGCAACGAAGAAAACCATGAGCTCTACCTGCTTCCGGTTAATATTATGCTCAAAGACAACGCTGATGATATCAGAGAAAAGCTTCATGCGGCAGCGTCCAAAAATGAGCACCCGGTAATTGGGCAAATAAAATCTGAAGCTGGCACAATTACCAGCACCTATGCTCCGGGCACTATTTTGAAGTACAAGCGAATCAATTACGAAGACTTATCAGGCCTGGTGGATGCAGTGTTTATTGCCTTGCATGGCAGGCCTGGCGAAGACGGTGCCGTGCAGGTGGAGCTGGAGAAGCTGGGCATTCCTTACAACGGATCGGGCGTGGACAGCAGCCGCATTACCATCAACAAATATGAAACCAATGAGCTACTGATGAAACATGGCATTTCAGTGGCCAATCACACGCTTGTTTACAAGGAGGAATACCTGGCGCATCCTGCCAAAACAATTGCTGAGCTGGAGAAGAGCTTCACCTATCCGCTGATTGCTAAGCCGGCTGACGATGGGTGTAGTTCTGCTGTGAAGAAAATCAGAAACCAGCAGGAGCTTTGCGCTTTTGCTGAAATGATGTTTAGAGACACACCGGAGTTTTTGCCTGCTCAGCAGAAAGTACTCAAGCTGAAGGACAATGAGGAGTTTCCTCAAAAGAGCTACTTTTTGCTTGAAGACTTGATAGACAGCAACGGGGCCACACACTTTTTAGAAATCACAGGCGGCATGCTCACCAGCATCAACGATAACGGCGACAGAGTATATGAGCTGTTTGAGCCTTCGGAAACCCTGGCCACTGGCGACGTGCTTTCACTCGAAGAGAAGTTTCTGGCCGGAGAGGGGCAGAACATCACCCCGGCGAGGTTTGGTAAAACACCTGAAGAAAATAAGAGGGTAAGTGAAAAGGTAAGAAAAGACCTGGAAAAAGTAGCTGAGATTTTAAACATTGAGGGTTACGCAAGAATCGACGCCTTTGTACGTATTTATGAGGATGGCAAGGTAGAAACCATTATTATTGAAATTAATTCATTACCTGGAATGACACCCGCTACCTGTATTTTCCACCAATCGGCCATCAATGGCTACAAACCCTACGAGTTCATTGATGCGATTCTGACATACGGTATGCAGCGACAAAAATTAATAGCCTGACCTAAACTGTAGCAAATGACACTTTTTCAATTCAACTCATGGAAAGATGTGCTGATCCAGCTGGCCCTGATGGTAGCCATAGCCGTCGTGTTCCTGCTCGGGTTCTTTTACGTCTATCTTCCCAACACCACCAACCATGGAGAGACCATCACCGTGCCGGACCTGGAAGGGATTCCTTTGGATGAACTGGACGAGTTTCTGACTGACCGGAATTTGCGTTTTGAGATCAATAAAGATTCTGGCTTTTCGTCGCAATACCCGCCGTTGGCCGTGCTCAAGCAGTTTCCACTGCCTAACTCGAAGGTAAAGGAAAATAGAAAAATATATATCTCATTGAATGCCAAGGAGCCACCCAAGGTAAGGATGCCTCAGCTGGTAGATGGCTCGGTAAAAAATGCACAGGTAGTACTTAAAAGCTATGACCTTCTGCTGGGAGAAATCACCTACGCATCAGACATGGCCTTAAATGCGGTGCTTAAGCAGCTCTATCAGGGCAAGCCTATCAGCGAAGGAGCCTCAGTGCCAAAAGGAGCCAAAATTGACCTAATTGTAGGCGACGGGCTCGGCAACCAGGTGTTTAATGCCCCAACTTTAATTGGCCTTACATATGAAGATGCTGAATTTTCCGTTATTGGACAGGGCCTGAAGGTAGGCGACGTTCACTACGAAGAAGATGGCAAAGCGACGATAGAAGTAAAAAGTGCTGACGGCACAGTCACCTACCAGGAACAGTCAATGCCGCTGGGCACCGTTTTTAAACAATCTCCTTCGGCTGACAAAAAGATCAAAATAGGCGACTACATAGACCTCTGGATAGTAGGCACGGAGCCAGAACGATTCAATTAATGACAAAAAAAGGGCGATGGCTACAAGGCATTCTCTTCCTGGCAGCATTTGTAGCTGGAAGCCACGGCGCTATTGCCCAGCTCATCCAAAAACCAATTGCCTTCCCCACCGGTAGCAAGTACTCAGCTTCAGGAAGAACGCTTGACGCCAACGACACCATTCAGCTCCCCTTTTGGGATGATTTTTCGAACTATAGCGGCCAGCCCAGCAGCGAGTGGTGGGTGAGCAGCAACGACGTATGGGTAAATGCCACGCTGGGGCTACACCCTCCTACCCTTGGCGTAGCCACATTTGACGGGCTCAACAGCAATGGCATCCCCCACAACCCAACTTCTAATTTTGTCGGGCCTGCAGATAGCCTCACCTCCAAAGCCATTGACCTCTCGGTTATTCCTGCCAATTTACGTAGTACAGTTTACCTGAGCTTCTTCTGGCAAATAAAGGGCCTGGGCGAAATCCCTAACACTGAAGACTCACTGCGCCTCCAGTTTTTAAGCCGAGATAGCGTTTGGGTAACAAAATGGGTACTCAAAGGTGGCGAGGAAAACCTGAGGGAAGACTTTACGCAGCAATTTATTCCCATTCTACAGCCGGAATTCTACCATGAAGGCTTCAGGTTCAGGTTTGAAAGCTTTAATAAGCAAACAGGCCCTTTTGATCATTGGCACCTCGACTACATTTACCTCAACCAGAACCGAAACCCTTCCAATAACACCTACTTCGACAGGGCCCTCTCTGCTGCCCCATTATCACCATTGAAGGGCATTTACGCCTTACCTCCAAGCCAATTTCAGTCAGCTGCCGACCTGTTATCAGGCACAAGCTCATTTGAGTTTTTCAACCTCGATGCTTTGCTGCAACCTGTGGAGTACAATATTCAGATTGTGGAAGCCAGCACCGGGCAATTGATTTCTTCAGTTGATAAAAACCAGGTAGTAGATCCAATACCCCAGGGCCTTGAAAGGCGAACAATAACAAGTTCGCCCATCGACACCGATGCAATCAAAGCATTTTTGCAGGACAACGATTCGGTCGTTCTAAACATGGATTTATTTCTCAAAACAGGAGACAAATACCTTATAAGCAGGGTTGATCCCCTGACAGCGGACACCACCTACTTTGAAAACATCAACTATAGAAACAACGACACCACAAGTATTAGTCTTTCATTTTCAGACTATACCGCCTGGGACGATGGCACTGCGGAATATGCCGCTGGCATTAACCAAAGCCGGGGGCAATTGGCGTACAAAGTGGTGGCTCTGTCCCAAGACACGCTCACAGCGATTGACATCCACTTCCCCAGGATAGCACCGTTTGCCGATGGCCAGCCGCTGGACATCATTGCCTGGAAAACGCTCACCAATATCAACCCCACCCTGCTGGCACTTCAGCGGGTGAGTGTGGAGTTCAAAGAGGAGCTTGATCAGTTTGTGCGTTACAAGTTTGAAATACCTGTGGTGGTGAGTGACACCTTCTACATTGGCTACCGGCAGTACACCGACAACTTTGTGGGCATTGGGCTGGATAAGAACAACAACACTGGCAACAGAATTTACTTCAACGTAGGCAACGGCTGGGTGCAAAACGACCGAACGGATGGAAGCCTGATGATCAGGCCGGTATTCGAAAATGTGCCTTTCAGGTCGGTGACAGGCCTTGATGAAAAGCCCATCGAAGAGCTAGCCATTTATCCCAACCCAAGTGAGGGCATAGTATACTTCTCAGAAAAGCCAGAAGCTGTTTTCATAGCGGATGTTTCAGGAAAAGCTTTTCCAGTGCAATTATCCGATACCCAGCGTCCGTGGTCAATCGATTTGACTCACTTACCAAAAGGTCTTTATTTTGTGCAGTACATTTTTCAAAACAGAAAAAGTACATTTAAACTGATACTGACCAACTGACCCAACCAATGACAATCCTCCCCCAGGAGTTGAAGACCTTAATTGACTCCAAAGCAGACTTCCTGCTTTTGGACGTAAGAGAAGAATGGGAGTACGAAGAATACCACATAGGCGGCCTCAATATCCCATTGAACAGTCTCCCTTTCAGGCTACAGGAAATTGCCTCGTGGAAAAGCAAAATGATTGTGATCCACTGCAAAGCAGGCACCAGAGGCCGAACGGGTACAAAGTATCTACTGAAGCATGGGTTTTTGGCTGTGAAGAACCTTGAGGGTGGGGTTCAGGCGTTTATTGAAACCTTTCCACAAGCTATCCTCAACTAGGTTGTAAACGGGTTAGGGCTCCAGCAAATCACAAAAATAATCAGGGCAATCCACCCCAGCACCTTGCGGTTGAAATCAAGCGGCTCGTCTTGCGCTACTGGCGGGTGATAGATGCCAATAAACCGGCCCAGGATGATCCCGTAAAGCAGCCAGCCACTGTAGCCTTCCACTGTTGGGAAAATGAATGAAACCACAAACTGAGCCGTAAAGATGCCTACGGCCACCATCCAGCGATTCATATCGTTGTCGGTCAGGCTTTGCATGACCCACTTCAAAAAATAGATATACACCGGAATGGCGAAGAGGTTAGGAACCGGCATCATGAAAAAAGTGGTTGTTGCAGTCCAGTCCATAAAAGGCGTAACTATGCCCAACCCTGCATAGAAGATAAAAACAATGTAGAGGCCGGCTGATACCAGTCTTGAATTTTTGAGCCCAAGCAGGCCGTAAACAATGTGCCCTCCGTCGAGTTGGCCAATGGGCAGCAGGTTAAGCGCTGTAAAAAACAGCGCCAGGTAGCCGGCGAGTATCCATGGATAGTGAATGATCTCGTTAGGATGAGGCAGCAGCTCTGGTTGTGTGGTCACATGCTCCTTAAAGAAATCGAACAAGATGGTGTTGCCCAGGCCAATAGATGCAGTAGAATCGCTATAGACATGGTTAGGATAGTCGAGGCCATATTGGGCGTACTCAGGGTGAATCTGGAAAATATCCTCTTGAGGTGGCAGGTGAGTGAACCCATACCAAAGCACAAAAAGTGCTACAACGAAACCTGCCAGTGGCCCTGCAATACCAATATCAAAGTATTGCTGCCTGGTTTTAATTTTACCTTTGATGTTGATGAAGGCGCCCATAGTGCCTATGCTGGGCGACCCCAGAAACCCCAGCCAAAGCGGCAGGTAGTAAGGCAGGGTAACTTTGATTTTATAGTACTTGGCGGTGAGATAATGCCCGAATTCGTGAAAGGTGAGGATGGTCAGAAACGGTATGGAAAACTCCATGCCAGCCACAAAATCAGCCCAGGTATATCCTTCGCTGAAAAGCAGGAACTTGTTTCTACTCCACTCAGCGCCGGCCAGGGTGGTACAAATAAACGTGGCAATAAAAAGACCAATATGAATAAAAAGCCGCTTCTGCTCCTTCTTTTTCTCCGCTATTTCCAGCTCTTTAATTTGCTCCTGAAGTGACCGCTCCGGGCTGCTTCCCTCTATTTCTTCCATGCACTAAAACAGTTCTAACCAGCTATCGGGCGAAGGTACTAGAAACGTTTGTATTTTAAGCTTCTCAGCCCCTCTAAGGTTCTCTGGCTTGTCATCCAGAAAGAGCACCTCCCTGGGGTTTAAATTATTTTCTTCTAACACTGTCTGGTAGATTTCCGTTTCCGGCTTTCGCATTTTCATCACGTGTGAGAAGTACACTTTGTGGAAAAAATGGTCGAGGGTTGGATTGCCTGATGAATCGAGCAGAATTTGGTTAAAGGCCCGTTCGTGAATGCCATTGGTATTGCTTAGCACAAAGGTCCGGTATGTCTTACCAAGTTCAATGACCTTATTGATTCTGTGCATGGGTATGGCGCCGAGCATAGCATTCCATGCCTTATCGAGCACCTCGTCAGTCAATTCCACCCCACAAAGATCCCGTAGCCCGTCACGGAATTCCGCATCGCCAACTAGGCCTTGTTCATAATCAAGAAAGAGCTGGCTTTCATGCACTCCTTTTACCCACTCGACCATGGGTGTCCCGGAAATTTTTTCAAAAGCTTTGAAAGTTGCCTGTGTGTCGAGGTCGATGATGACGCCACCAAGATCAAATACGAGATGCTTAATTCCTGAAAGATTCACTGGATTCCTGTTTGTGTTATTAAAAGCAAATATCTAATATTGCAGTCCTTTTCGGAGAAGGAAGGTGAGAAGTTAGTGGTTATTCGTTAATTATTATCGAAATATTTCAACTACCCTTTCACCGACAACGAACAACCTCCGTCAGAGGGCCTATAGCTCAGTTGGTTAGAGCACCTGACTCATAATCAGGTGGTCCCTGGTTCGAGCCCAGGTGGGCCCACAACTGATAATCAAGCACTTACGACATTATGTTGTAAGTGCTTTTTTTTGTCGCCAACATTTCGCCAACAAATTGGTTTGTTTCGAGGCCTTTGCTCTCAAAACAAGATTGACCGTCTAGTTCTTTGCTATATTGAGAGGAACAAATAGATCACTGGAAGAGCGTTAGATGAATCAGGGTGGAGGCTTACTAAGACTAGTTAACCTGAGTTCTATATAAGAATGTAACAAAACATTACCGGGGGCGTCATTGTGGAAATTTTCTTCAGATATTTTTCCCATCTGAAGAAAATTTCCACAATCTCCGCTGCAAGACATATGAGATTCCGGATTAATATTGGCCCATTTTGATTTTAGGCCAATATTTTCCAGAATGACGACATTCTTATGTCGAACTCACGTTAGTTAAGATATTGCTATTCTAATGCACCCAAGTGAAGAGATCTGCTTGTGCGACCTTGAATCTTTAGCCTCCAATGCGAGTGTGCATCCTCCAAGGTGTAGGTGTTGTCCGTAGGGGGCTATGTTATCGATTGATTATCAATCCTTTAATAATTTTTAAGAAAACATATAGTAAATTTTTTTGCCCCTTTTTAACCTCAGCTTCAGGCTTTTGTATTCAAAGAAAACGGGAGAGGTTGAATGGAGTCACCTAGAATTTTCTGAATTTTTTGCAAGCTCATGAGTTTAAAATATCCTTTGTCAGCTGCAAAAAACCTAAGTAATTGAGATTTTCACCATAGTGGTTGAGACTAAATTTTCTTATGTACGCCAATCTGACTCCCATCGTTGGAACTGCCCTTTTCGCCCACAAAGGCCGCTACTGGTTGGCCTATCTGAAATTAACCAGAAGGATTTTCTGCTACTTCCCGAACACTTTCAATTCCCAATATAGGCATCCTTAACTACCCCCCTATTAAGCCGTTTCCTTTTTGGGGCCTTCATTCATTACACAGGAACTTCGCAGAATAAAAAAACTAAAATCTCACGTTGCTAATATGAATAAAAAAATTTACCTTTTCTTTAAATATTAAATTATTAAATATTACAGCTATGAAAAAATTGCTTATCAATTTCTCTATTTTAATTATTTTAATGTCCTGTTCTGATATATCGAATGAAATTAATATCTCAGACATTAAAACAACTGTAGATGAGTCTTACACCTTTCGAAAGGTAAATTATCACGGAGTAACTCATAATCTTGGCTATAAATTTGCCTCTGATTCTACCTTACTCTTTGTCGACCTAGAATCAGAAAAAGCTTATAAACTAATTTCGAAAGCGGTGGATCAACACGATGAATTTGTTTTTTCGTATTCGATGCAGGATACGACTACTTATCTATTTGACGATAAGGAATCCAATGAAGTCTTTTTGAGAGAGAGATTTGGATTCGGAAAGAACAAGCCTAAACAATCAAAAGTGCTAACTAAAGACAGCACTGGTAGAATCAATGAAGCCATTTCTGGTATTTATAAGAAAGATTCTGCTGGGTTTGTGGGCCAAGTCCAAAGCTTTCAAGACTCCTTAATCATTTTTGATGAATCATATTTTCTAGGGATTAATCCTGGTGCATCCAGCGATAATTCTTACAGTAGCGCTCGACGTGTAAGCGGGGTTGTTAGGGTACCAGGTTCGGAACTTATTTTTTATGAACATCCTAATTACGGTGGGAGTAGCTATTCCATACTAAATTCTAGTCAAACCTACCAAGAATCTTTGGGTTATACCGTTAATCTTACGTCTTTCAATGACAAAGCGAGTTCCATGAGGATGACCAACGAATCGACAAGATACATGCTTGTGAGTGTCTATCAAGATTATAATAGAGGTGGGAAGACGCACCAATTTATAATTAACCCAAGAAATGGGAGTAACTATTATGGGTTTATCCCACATAATCTCGGAGACTGGAAGTTGTGTGGAGATATTTTTTGCACGAATATGGACGACAAAATTAGCTCAGTAAATTTCTACTGGACAACATACAATGACGCAAGTCCCGCCATAACCGTCAACAATCTGGTAAATACACAATTTTCTACTACAACTGAGGGCCAGGGTCAGCCCCTAACTTCCTTGCAAAAGACAATTGGAACATATAACTGGGATTCAGGCGCCTCATCCTACACCTACATTCACGGTGCTGATAATTTATTTTCTGGAACTGGTTTCTATGAGTTTGAGATTACTAGCAAGACCACAAATATTATGGTTGGCGCATCAAGCGGCCCTCCAAATAATAATGCTAGCTGGGATACTATTGAATATAATTTATACGTATCACACTATAATGGAGATGTGTTGCAACTTTATAACAACGGAAGCCTGGTCATGACATATCCAGGAACTTATGATGTCGGCGACATTATCACTATTTATCGCCAGGGTTCCTATGTCAATTTTTACAAGAATGCAAGCTACATTGGCAGAATACCAAGTGATCCAACAACTGATTTATACTTTGACTGTTCTATTTGGAGCCCGTATGCATATATTTCGAAAGTAACCGACTATTAAAAATGAGGGTTACTTCTCAGATAATATTTTCAGTATGTTTTTTTTGTGTAGTGACGTTTACTTATGAGGTCAGGCCACAAGGAATTTCTATAGTTCCATCCTTTGGAATTAACACAGAAAATGATACGCTGGCACCAATCAATTCGTCGCAATTTGTTGTGAAACGCGAGATCTTAGGTGTTTCTACATTTGGTCTTGATTTGGAGGCTCCAGTCGGAAAACCACTCAAAATTGGTATATCATACATGTATATGAAGGCTTTATTGCTTCCGATCACCGCAACTGGTATTACGACAATCAATAGAATATACTTTAATACCTTTGGGCTATACGGGAAATATATTTTTTGCAGTGACTGCAAACTCCAGCCTTTTATTTATGTATCAACCGGCTTTAAAGTTGGTTACCCGGAAAGGGCAGACTTAAATTCCTACGTTAAGTCAACAAGTCAATATTTAGATCTTAATGTTGGGGCAAACTATAAAATTAAGGAAAGATTTCTGTTATTACTTCAGGGGGGTATTGGTAGGACTCAGGCTAGAGTTGGGATATGTTACTTGTTAATAAAAGCTAGGGATGGCAAAAGTGAGAATAGTCTGCCGAATGATTAGACGGCAGTCAGAATGGCGATGACCATAGTGTCAAATTACATTTGCGACCTTGGTTCTGAACTCTGAACCAAGGTTGCATTTGAAAAAAACAGATGCGTTCTTTTTCGAGCAAAAACTTGGTCTAGTCTAGATTGACTCACTAGGTTTGCCGCCGAGGGGGTCTAACCAGGCTAGCGAACAATCGAGAGCTTCGGCTGCTTCCGTGAATGGTCACACTATCGTCACAACGTTTTTGAAATTTCAACAATAAAATACGCTGGATTCACTGCAAGAATTTCGGCAAGTCTGAATATCGTGGTAAGCGTGGGCTGCTTTTGGCCATTTTCAAGTCTGGAGATGTGAGTAGGATGGGATCCAACTTCAAAAGCCAGTTTCTCCTGGGAAAGACCTCTCTACTCTCGGAGTCGTTTTTAAGACCGGCCAAGGTGATTTTTTGTTCGTTGATTATCAACGCTTTCTAAAAACTAACAAAGAAATCTATAATTATATCCTATGTTTTGTTATCAATTTATTGCCTGGAGCCCGACAGATCACCCCGGCTCCGGAGGATCAGCATTAATAAATGGCTGACCTTGTAGAAGTTCTCGTGACGTTTCAAAAAGTCTAAAATCGGACTATATCGTTTAAAATATAACCCGGAGTAGTGATGAATTCAGCGACTAAGAGAATTTTTTTATATTGTTAGGCTTTCTTGAATTGTATACAACTTTAAAAGTATGAAAACCCAACTTTTTGTCTATCTAACTTTAGTTTTATTATCCTATTTATCCTCGTGTAACACTATACCGGAATGTGGTGATGCAGAAATTAAGATCGCAGCTCAAGAAATCTTGATTAGAGAAATTACTGTTGGTGATGCCGCTCTTAAACTTCTACAAGACCTTCGATATGATTCAAAAGCTAATTATGACGCCGAAAGAATTGGTGCCAATAACTATTATGAAAACGTGAAAGTAGAATTCAGAAAAAAATATGCCGATTTGAATTCATTAGATTCCACCCTGAGCGAGAATAAGCATATTCTGGATTCTTACAAAGTCTTTAAGGGGCTTAAGGAGGCTAAGTTGGCAAATGCTAGAACCACCGCCGTCTACGAAGAACTGTCCAAATGTGAATGCCTGGCAGAGGTTGTTGCCAAATCTGGAAAGAAAATAGATATCACATTTGCAGCGCAAATGAATGAAGACGGAGAAATTTATGTAGAGGTGGCTTTCGCAAACTAAGCATGTAAAAGCTGGCTAGGAAAGCGGCAAACTATGATGATTAGGCTGCCAGCTATTCATCTAGAAGGTTAAAGAATTTAAGAAAGTAATAGGACGGCGTTGGTTTTCCGTCAAGCCCTACTACCCTGTTTACCCAAAATACTTTTATTTCGCTCAAGGCTTTGTAATTGTTTGATTCAAGCTCAAAATCAACACCATTAACCTTCATATGAACTATATTATTAAAGCTTGTCTGGATGAACCCGTACCGGTTCATAGAATTATTCGAATAGAACTGGATCCAATCTCCTTTTTTATCAATTAATCGAACCACGTTTCGGAAGCCGATTATCTCATTATCAAGGGCGTAACCGTCCTTAGCAGCACTTATTTTTATTTGGGCAAGAACCGAAAATAGGTCTTCAATTAGTAAAACACTGACTCCTCCATCACCATAAACTTGGGTGCTCCTTTGGTGTTGTTTATACTTACTCTGTAACAATGCTGAGTCAGCATCGAAGTCCACAATGAATCTTATAAAGTTAATTTGCGAGTCTTGGTAGATGACTTGCAATTTCACGGATTTGGTAGCGGAAGTAATCCCAAGTTTATTTAGGGCATCAGGTATTTGTTCTGATGCACTTCTAAATTTCTGTTCGTATTCCTCACTAAGCCCCTCTACATAAATTTCAATGTCATCAGAGGTGATCTGGCCGAAAGCGGCATTTAAACCAAAAAACAAGACAGCAGAAATAATTACTTTCATTTGTTTGGGAACTGCTATTAGAAAATGAATTTATGTGTTGGTTCCGGCTTATGCAATACCGTCCCAACCTCGATCCCAGATTCTCAACGTGCTGTCACGGAGATTCGTCAGATTCGAATGTTTTGTTATCAATTTTTTTCCTGCAGCCAGGCAGATCACCCCGACTCTGGAGGATCAGCACTCCTTTTTTGATAACCATGGCCGGGTATTTCCTGTTTTTGTTGCCAATCTCATGTTTTCGGACACAATCGCTTGTTATCTGGTAATTGCCCATATGCTTGGACGTATTTTTTTGCCAAGCTTACTGTTAGTGCTAGCTAAGCTTACAATTACTGTCAGCTTGAAAAAAGCTGTCCTAACGATACCGAAAAAAATAAATCACTCATGACGACATAGTGAAAACTTCCACTCATGGAATTACCTATACTTCTACAGCAAGGTGAAGAAAATTGTGTCCTCTGAAAATTTGAAGAGAATTATTACCCTTGAAGATAAAAGATTCCTGTACCTATGCTTTTGTGAAAAATGAAACTATTTATCAAAAACGGAAAGGAGGTGATATGATCCCAAAAACAGAAAATGGGAGCCAAAGAGATGGCCCCCATCAACCAAATGTCAAGGTAACCTTAGAGGTTGATACCAAGACAATCATTAGCGTAATTTTCATTGTGGGAGTACTATTAAAGGTTCTTTTCCTTTAATAGCCTATAGACCCTCCTGGTGGAACAGGAGGGTTTTCTTTTGCAATCTTACGAATTTCCCCAAGTTATACCATCGTATCAATAATACCTTTCATCACAGATACCAACCAACGCTGCTATGTTTTAGGAAGGAACACAAAAATTAACCTTGCTGCCGGATTCTCCACCTTTAGTCTCCGTGAGTCCGATTCGCCTGGACTCCTTCGGGCCTTCCAGATATCGAGACCACAGATAAGTTTCTCTATTTCTTTCTGGGTAATGCGCACATTGACTATGGTTTCCTTGGTGGAATGTGCCCCAGCATTTGACTGACTGTAATTCCTCTCTGCGCCTTATCCTTTGTATAGAGCCAGATTTGGCCGTTCAGTGGGTCGATCTTGCTGAAATTGATTTCCAGATTTTGATCACCATGCCATTGAAATTGATCTTTTGTTTAGTTCATATTTGAATAGGAACACATCGGTTTCATACCTTTCGAATAGCGAATACCGAATGGTCTAAAAAGATTTTGCCTTTTTTTCATTCGTTACAGGACTGCTCTTCCCAAACATTTCGACAAAGCCTGTGGAAAGGATTCAATCATGGTTAGCCATCAATCAAATCACTCACCTTCACCTCCAATGCCCTGGCAATCTTTTCAAGGGTAAGCATGGTTACATTCTCCTCGCCTCTTTCAATAGATCCAATGTAGGCACGATGAATACCTGACCGGAAGGCTAGTTCTTCCTGACTGTACTTTTTCAACGCCCGTTGCTCCCGGATTTTACCGCCAAGCCTTTCTAGAATTGTTGGTGTCGGCATAGGCCGCAAAATCCTAGGCTTTTAAGCGCCTAACAACTAGTTATATCTAGCAATTTTGCAGTGGAATAACTAGATTTGTTTAAGTCCAAAAGTCAAATTCTTCTTATGTCAAAAATTGAAATAGTCACCAGTAAAGAGCTTGCGCCCTTTTTCATCGATGTAGTCACAAAAAATGTTGCCATATGGCTAGCCAAATCTCATAAGATTTCAAAGGAAAAGATTGAGGAATACGATGCGGAACTAGAGGAAAGCCGAGAAAGGCTGATGGCAGCGATCTCTGCTTTGTATTTAGATGATCAAAAATCAGTAGACCTGTTAAATTTTGGAGTGAACCTCTTCCACCTTCAAATACAGCTTACGGGGCAGTCAAAAAACTAGTGCAATAGCCAGTAATGACAATAATTAAAGAAACAATGTATGGACGAAGCCGAATTCTTTAAGGTCGTCAATGACGAAAAATATGCGCACCTGTTCCTTGACCTGGCCATGACAAGGATGGCCTTGCGGTTAGCCAAGGAAAGGAAATTAAAACGAATCGGCTTCTTTGAGTGGGAGCATATCAGAAGTCAGGGAAGGTTAATCGAACAGCTTGAAAAGTTAGACCTATCGGACGAAGCTCATTTATTTATTCGCACCTACGGGCCTGATGCCTATCTTTTGTCACCGATTGAACCAGCCAATGGAGAGTGAAATCAGGCTCAAAAAAGCACCTATTTCCTGCCAAACTCAGAATGCCGAAAATTGCATTTTGGTTAATTCGTGTTAGAGATATAATATTATTTTAACCAAAATAGCAGCATTATTCTTAGGCCCCCGTTTACTATTTCAATTACTATCTACCACACCAAAACGCTATCATTGAAAATCCAATTCGCCTCAGATCTTCACCTGGAAATGGCTCCCAACTCTATATGGATGGAGGAAAATTCGCTCATACCGTCAGCCGACATTCTGATCCTGGCGGGTGACATTACCCACTTGCATGAAGACTGGTTTAGAGAGCCATATTTTGATACGCTTTCAAGCCAATTTAAGAAGGTGTACATGATAGCTGGCAACCACGAATTCTACAGATACTCCTTTGACATTGAGGGCTTGTTTCCATCAATGAAGATTCAGGTAAGGAAGAATATCGTCTATCTAAATAACCAGGTAATAAAACAAGGCAACGTACGGTTGCTTTTCACCACGTTGTTCACCCACATTACTAATCACAAGTTCATCGATCCCAGGATGAATGACTTCAGGGTCAGTAAATACAAGGACGAAAGGTTCAGTACGCATGAGTACAATGAATGCCATGCACTGTGTCTGGCATTTTTGAAAACGGCGTTGGCCAAGCCATTTGAGGGAAAAACGGTCGTAGTCAGTCACCATGCCCCCTACCCTCCATACTATTGTGACTACCCTGACTCAATGTCTCTGAACGAGGCCTTCCATACAGACTTGCTGTGGCTGACCGAGAAGAACAAAATTGATCACTGGATCCACGGTCACACTCACCATAACCAGGTGCCTTTAACGATAGGGAAGACAACATTTCACACTAACCAGCTTGGTTATACAGTGGCCAATGAGCATGGTGCCTTTCGAAGAGATATGGTTTTGGAGATTTGAGGTGAGTAAAACAAACCACATTACCATGGAGAAATGAACATCCTGTCAATCAAGCCTTTAATTATTTGGTTGGATTAAATAAATTGAAGCGTGAAAACTCAGATTATCATCAAAAACACCTCAGCATGGGCGGTGCGGATTATTACCAACTACCAGCGGTCGCAAGGCTTTAATTCGCCTTTAACACAGAGGGCTGAAACATTAAAAATGAAACGGTTGGTTGCTGCGGAAATTAGTCAAAGCAGGGCGGATGAGAATGACTCAACGGTTGAACCCCCGGCAATAAGACTAAAACAACTCCGTTCCTGGAAGCTTTATTTGAAAACTAAAAAAGCGATAGATATTGATCACACCACTAAAGACTCGCTTGACGACTACACTAATGAAGAAAAAGCGCTCCTGGATGAGATGCAAATTGTATTAACCGAGTTCAACAATCTCATTCCAGAAGAATACGAAGGTGAAATCGAATTGCCAAAATACACTAAAGCGCAAATATGCGCCCATAGTCATTATTGCCAGTTACGGATTGCAGAACGGATAAGAGGTATCTAAATTAAATTGACCAAGTGCTTTCACTAAAGGCTTTGCTTTGGGCACTTCATCGATCTATCGGGAGACTTTTTTGATACGGTACATTTTCCCCCATCGCTAAAAGAATATCCGTTTAAGGGACGAGGGGTGTATCTGATGGAAGGCAAAGTCGTTGAAGAATTTGGTGTCTATGCGCTCGATGTGCAGCGCATGGCCAAGGTGCCGTTTATTGCCGATCTGAGGTATTAGAAGTCATAACCCGAATTTATTTCTTCCTTTTAGTGGCTCTCAACTCCTTCAATTTAGCATGGTCAGCCAATACCAATTGGGTAACGTGTTGGGTAATCCTGGTAAAGGTTTCACCAGATACCTCAGCTGCAGTGTGGTAACCTTGTTTCTTAAAAATCTCGGATTGCTCTTTCGTTCCTATAAGATAAATATAGCCAATTCGCCTTACAAACAGCTATTTTTGTTCGGGTGGTGTTCCCAAGAATTCTAGAAGTGTTGCCCAATCGTTCAAATAAGGCATAACCTGTTCGGAGTATATCATATTACTTTGTACCTTTTTCAATCTAGAAAACACCAATTTGTAGACCAACTTTTTGTTGTTGTTAGTCTTCGTTAATTCCGATGTTGGCACGATAAAAAAATCATTGTAGTCAATCCAGTAACCGATTAGAAAATTTGAATGATTCCACTCGTTCTCTGTTAATGTAAAGTGACAAGTATTCTTACTCTTTTCAGCGGTGGTCGTAACCAAATGTTGTCTTGTTTTGACTTCAATTTTGACTTTTTTGTTTAAATGAGTATTTCTTATGCCAATGTCATACCCAGGCTCTGAATAGTTCTTAAATATTTCCAAACCGCTGTTATCGTGAATGATCGAGTAAAGCTTGAATAAGACCATTCTTTCACCGATTTCACTGACTAATGCGTTTATATTTTGAGGGGTTTTATTTGAATCTTCCATACTTGTAGGTTAACTACGATATTGGCTGGTTGCTCCCGAAGGGGAAAGTCGATTTGTATTAAATATCAAACATAATAGCCTAAATTTACGTATAATGTATTAAAAGTGATACACATGGATTATCTTTTTGCCTCAGATACCGATATCCTTCAGGAATTAGGCCAGCGCCTGAAGGTGGCTCGTATTCAAGCTGGCTTCACCCAGGAAGAGTTGGCCCAGCATTCCGGAGTCAGCAGGCCTACTGTGGCCAGGCTTGAAGGGGGTAAGAATATCTCCCTTGTCAACTTCATCACCCTACTTCGCTATGTCGACGAGCTTACCACTTTTTCACAAGTGCTCAAGCGGGATCTTCGCCTCGATCCCAAGCTAATTTACGAAATGGAACAGAAACAACCACAACGGGTAAAGCATGGCACTAAAGGTTAAAATATGGGGCCAGGATGTGGGCTTCCTGGTTTGGGATCAAACCACAAATTCAGCCAGGTTTAGGTACGAAGATAATTTCAGGATGATGGGGGTTGAAATATCCCCAATTCACCTGAAATCCAGTCCTGCGGTTTTTTCGTTTCCCGGCCTACCCTTTGCTTCCTTCAAGGGCCTTCCCGGTGTTTTTGCAGATTCCCTGCCCGACCGGTTCGGTGAAGGACTCATGAATTCTTATTTCAAAAATAAGGACGTCAGCTTTTCTGACCTCACCCCCCTTGACCGACTTGCCTACATTGGTAGTCGTGGCATGGGCGCTATTGAGTATCACCCGGCAAGGGAAGTACAGGAAAAGCGTTCCCGAATTTCCATCGATGAATTGGAGCAGCTTGCAGCCTTTGGAGTCAAGCAAGCGGGAAAGCTGACTACTCACCTGGAGCCAGACAGGGCAGAAGGCTTTCAAGACATCCTGAGCATAGGCACCTCAGCAGGCGGTGCCAGGGCAAAAGCGGTGATCGCCTGGAATGAGGCTTCCGGAGAAATACGGTCTGGCCAGCTGGACCATGGCCCAGAATTTAAACAATGGCTCATAAAGCTCGATGTTGGCGCCGGCACCAATCACCTGGGCGATTCGGCCGGCTTTGGCCGCATCGAGTACGCTTATTCTCAAATGGCTAAAGATGCCGGTGTTAAGATGCAGGACTGCCGGTTGATGGAAGAAAACGGCCGGGGCCACTTTATGACGGCCCGCTTTGATCGGCAACATGGCAGCAAGCAGCACATTCACACCTTGTGTGGAATTCGTCATTTTGACTACGAAGATGTAAGCAGCCACACCTACGCTCATTTGTTTGAAACCGCCAGGTACCTAAAGCTACCCTACCCTGACAGGGAACAGCTCTACCGCCAAATGGTTTTCAACGTGCTCGGCGTTAACTGCGACGACCACACCAAAAACTTTAGCTTTCTTCTTGATCATAACAAAGACTGGAGAGCAGCACCCGCCTATGACGTTTGCTACAGCTATGATCCGGGCAATCCCTGGGTAAACAGCAATATGGCAGTGAATGGAAAGAAAACCGCCATTACCAGAAAGGATCTGACTTCTGAAGGAAAGAAGAATTCAATCATGCGTCCGGAAAGGATCATCGACCAGGTAGCTGAAGTCGTTTCCCGCTGGCCAGACTATGCCAGGGCAAGCCAGGTTAACCAGGACTTTGTCGGGCTGATCCAATCCAGAATTGAAGAAAGGCTAAAGACGATGGCCACAGGCCAGTCAAAAGGCCGAGAGCTGGGCATCTAGCCGTTCTTTCCCCCATTGATTTCTCAACCATTTTCATAAATGAAAATCAATCAAGAGTCAAATTAAAACTACCATTCGTGATTCGGATAGTATCCGGAATAGCATTCTCTTCGTGCCCCCAATTCATAATGAAGCTCAAACTAAACCGTCCTGAAACCGTTTTAGTGTCCTCATCGATTTCATCGATGGCAATCCAATTATTCTCCAGTTCTTCTTGACTAATATCATAAGTTGCAGCTAGAAGATCGTCAGAAAACTTTGAAAAAAAAGATACTCCTGGGTTTAGAGATTTATTGCAACCGACTATTCCAAGTACTCTTTTACCAGGCTCAAGGGTCAATTTATCAAAGTAGAAACTTTCATATGTAGGAATATTATCGTTGACTTTACGCTCATAATTATCTATTCGAAAAAGGTAACTATCAAAGTCGCAGAATTTGGAGTCTGGGGAGCTGTTCAACTCGAAATAGACATTAGCGGTTTTCTGATTTACACCGTTTAGATTATACTCAACTTCTCCAGAAGAATTCGGTGAAATTGCGTCGTCGCTCTGTCCACATGCCACCAAGATCAAAGCAAATAAAGAAATAGAAATATTTTTCATAGCTGTAATTTTATTTTGAAACAATCAATTTCCTTGTGAGTCGTGATTCTCCGTTATTGAATATCAACAAATATATGCCGTTATTTAATTCCCTTGTGCTAACCCTCACTTTATGATTTCCGGACAGATAAGAACCATCTCCGACTTTTTTGATTGTCTTGCCGCTTAAGTCTGACAATACTATTTCAACAACCGCCTCCTTACTAAGGCTAAATACTAAATCGCTAAAGTCGCCAGCGGGATTTGGGAATAATTCAATATCTCTAGTACCGGAGCTTTCACTTGATGTTCTATAGTATCCACCAATATTAGCATATACTGTTTGTATACTAATAGATTCTGTGCCATCGCTTGAGCCTACCCTAAGGCGTAAATAGAAATTTTCCGAATAATTCACGGGCCTTGTGTAGATGGCAGAAGTACTCAATACGGCGCCAAAAGTAGTCCCGTTAGTGCTATATCGCCACTCGTAGGTATAGGGGGATTGCCCGCAACTCACCACGGCCTCCCATGAGTAGTTGCCAGGACTGTAAATGTTTGTAGGGCCATCAACATAGCATGCGACGTCCTGACCAAGCCGAAAAGACGCGACGGTTAAAGCCTGTTCATCAATTTGTCTTGCATTGTCTTCATGAGCTGAAGTTCCAGTGGCATTTCCATTCCATTGAATATCTGGATTTGAATATCTTCCAATTCTTGTATACCCTTCATAATATTCATGCATTACAGTCCGTCTTTTGTAGGTGTTAAACAGTCCATATTGAAAGTTGTATCCATGCCGATAGCCGCTGATAGTGTTGACACAATTAGTTGTATTGGCTATGTCGCACCTCTGATGCCTTGCCCCGAAGAGATGTCCCATCTCGTGAGTAAATACATAATCAGTAGTTGCTTCAGGGATTTCCACTACAGCATAAGCTTGTGCAGCATCAGGACCTTCGTAAGAAATTCCTGTAACTCCTGTATAGTTACCATTGACAAATAGTACAACAATATCCGCATTTCGTTGATTCCGTAGTGTTGCAATTGCAGCATCATTTCTAAGGTTTATCAAATTGTTGTCTATTTGAGGTGTTTCTACAACATTATATTGAACGATATTGCTCGCTTTGAGGGTGGGAATGGCAAGTGAGGACATTCCGCTTGAATAGACCACATTAGAATATTGGCTCATAGCGGAAATAATGGTTTGTACGATTGACGGATCGGCGGCAAGAGCAGCGGGGGTATACAATGCTAACAATTGTATTCGTAAATTACAGGATACAATCCTTCCGTCTTCTGAACCACCGCCCGGTAACTCGGGTTTATCATTGCTGGGCGAACCTTCCCCAGCTTCTAGTGTGCTACAAAATTTTCCTTCAAGAGTAGACTGGTCAAATTCTGCAATAGCCTGGATATTCTCATCCAATGTGTAAATCTCAAATACTCGGCTATCGGTGAAGATTTGCCCCCGATAAACACCATCATATAAAATCAAGTTGATTTCGCTAAATCCTACCTCGCTGTGGCCGTGCCAGATAATTTCGCCACTTTCCCCAAATTCTACCCTGTCAGGAGTGAACATAATAGCTTCATTCGTGCCTGGAAGCCTAAACTCCATTTTTTCCGTCCTTTTGGACATATCAATGTGACGGATCTTAACTAGGTCATAGCTATTGAAGCCGAGTCTAGTTTTGATTTTCGCAAGGGCGTTTTGCTGTTTGGTATTTAGATTTGTGTTTTTAGAGAGGGCGTCGTAGAGTTTTCTCGTCGATTCCTGAGATTTGGCATCTAAAACGATAGAAAATAAGAAGCCAAATGCAATAATTTTCAAGGTAATGTCTTTGTTCCACATAGCTGAAATTTTTTTTGTAATCTATACTAAATATAGCTTATCTTATGATAAAAGCAAATACTTCAGCCCATCAATTGACCTCATTTAGTACCATGAAAGGTCTTTCAAATGGTTTAGAGAGAGAAAAAATGCCCGGAAATTCGCTGCCAGCTGTGTTATATTCAATTAAAGCACCCATGTTGCTCTCATCCAATCCAGAATTGAAGAGAGGCGGAGGACGCTTGCCACAGGCAAGTCAAAAGATAAAGCCATGAGCTTCTAACCTTTCTTTTCCCATTACTTTTACTAACTTAAATTCAAAGCTTCACCGATCATGGAACCTCACACGCCCAAGAAAAAGATTACAACTACCTGCCTTCTACCCAACGGCATGAAATCTACTTTGTCCTGGGATCATTTTAAGAAAAAAGGTAAAAAACGATAGGTGAGTTGCTCCAAGCCACCAGCATTCTTGTAATTTGAAAGCGTCATTGGATCGGGAATACCAAAACAACCTACCGGTTTTGATCTTAGTTTTACAAAACGAAAATCAACTTAGGATGGCAAAACGCACTGCTGTTTCTTCCATCTAATCAAGGATATCGTTGAAATCACTTCAAAAATGACTAAAAAAAGCACCAGTATATCACTTTAAAGGCTCGAAATACGTCGTCTTGGATGAGGTTGATAACCCCATGGGTTTTTCTAGGTGGCTTGACAGGCAAGCCTTAGAAAAGTGTGGACAGTCTCCCTACTACGACGAGTGGAGAGCAAGTTCTGATGGCGTCAATTTCGGTTCTGTGCTTAGCACTTCTTCAACTTACAATCGAGCCATTACAAGTTCAGGCACGATCTATCTGAGGCTTAAAGTAACCTCTAGCGAGACATCGCCAGCTCTCCCCACCCAAAGTGTATACACCCATCAAGTGACTGCAAATATTAGTGGCGGATATTATCGGACAATAGAAACTGTAAATAACGATATAGAATTGGTGGTCTTTCCAAATCCTTCCAATATGTCAACTACTGTAAAGTTTAAACTGGATAAAAACTCAATTGTGAGCTTAATCTTAACCGATCTGTCAGGAAAAATTATATGGTCGGACGAAGATCAACATTACATCAAAGGATCTCATGCATTTTAGCTCATAAATAACGAAATTGATGAGGGCATGTACCTTTTAGGCCTTCAAATCGGGAAGAAGCGGTACACACAAAAACTTGTAATTAAACATTAACAGCTATGAGAACGATTTTTACCACCCTAATACTCTGCTCGCTCTTCTCATGTGGAAGTGAAGAGGATCAAACGCCTGGTGCAAGTTTTGGATCAGTCACAGCAGTATTCAATGACTCCGGAAACTGGGTATCAGACGAAGTTTACACCGCTACACCCAGGCCAGCATTTGGAGAAGAACCTTGTTCCCCGAATCTGATTGATGTGGGTATTCGCAAATGGAATGAGAAAAGCCCGGAGTATGTGAACATCAGTAATCCGGAGTATGTCAACATCCATGAAAAATTGGTCATCTCTTCGATTCAGCTCGAGCCAGGCACTCAGGACTTGAATAAAACCATTGGTTGTAATGGTCGAACAAGGTTCTACACCAATGTCGGTGGTGATATGCTTGCTGATATTTACGAAATTGATACCTTGGAGGCCAACTGGATAAGAATTGAGGATATCGACGAAGTAAACGGGGAGGTCACCGGTAGGTTTGAACTGCACTTTCAAATCAGCTCCATGAGGAATCGGCAGCTCCCTGAGTGGCCTGATAAAGTAACTTTGAGCAGTGGCGTATTCTCCTTTAAATTGCCCTCGAATATGTGAAGCTTCGGGTTTCTCAATAACCACCCTGTAAGCTGACGTGATGGCTTCAAGGTGGGCTGTCTGGCACTCGGTGGGGGGGTAGCTAAAACTTTACCCCTCCCTTTTTTTCGGCTTGCCTCCCTTCGAACAGACCCCGCGCTCAAACGACAGCAATTCTGTCACTAGGCTGGATCCAGAAACCCTCAGTATTTGTTGGTTTCATTGGCCGTGGGTGCTATGGTTGGGATTCTTCCAACTCAAACTTTCCTCTTAGGCTTGAGGTTGATTAAATAACGGTTAATAAAAATAATATCCGGCTTGTCCGATTTTTGATCCGGTTGATATTACGATTTTTCAACTTCGATTGTCAAGAGCCATAGACAAGAATGAATCGAAACCAGACTATCTTCCTCAGCATGCTGGGTGGAATATAGTTGTAGTATATTTGGACTACTCAGCTCTGAGATAATAAATAAACAAAGTATCTTTTGTATTATAGACTATTTTATTGTATATATTTGAATTAATATTATTGTTATACTACCAGCTAATATCATGAAAAATAGAATTATTCAATTTATATGGGTAGTGATTCCGGCGATCTGTTTATTTGCTTGTGGACACGATGAAAACCCCGAAATTCCAGTAACGATTGATTACCAACTCCTTAATTCTGAAGGAAGTCCTTCCACTTCTTTTCATGAAGGCGAGAATTTTGTGTTCAGTCTGCAGATAACAAATAATTCAGATCACAACATACTTTTTGTGACTGACGATATGGATACAGAAACCTTTCTAGAAGTATTTTCATTGGATAAAAAAGACGAAAACGGAAATGAGATTTCTTTCGGGAAGCCCTACGATTCTATTTTTTTGATAAAAGTTTACGGAATGACAATTTATCCCAAAGAGACATTACGCATAGAGATTCCATGGAACGCATATCCCTGGATCATGGGTGTGCCTCGTTATACCGGTGCCTTTGTTGTGAATCAAGAGAGAGAACCACTACCTGGTGGAAACTACACGACGGAGTTTTCTACACCCTTTAGTTTTGCTGTTGAAGGTGAAGAATTCACGTCTGATGTTAAACACTTCCGAGCTTCCTTCTCAATTGAGTAGCCCTTTTTCTCAACATTATGAAAACAATCTACTTTCTGGCTGTCTGCCTACTACTAGGCAACAGTTTTGTTTTTTCACAGCCCTTGTCACGAGCGACTGAGCCTGGAGAGGTTTCTCAAACCGGTATATTTAAAAGTAAGGGCGGTGCTGTCAAGTCAAAAAATATGCCGAGCATTGATTTAAAGAAACTGCTGCAAGAAGACAGCATAAGCGATCTCAATGGAGATCTCTTTCGATTCGGAGCAAAAATACCAGTATCAATAGGACTTTCAGAAGGGAGCTGGGAGAAAGTAGAAGGTGGAAGAGTATGGAAGATTGGAATCAGGAGCAAGAAGGCATATTCAATAAATCTACTTCTTGATCAATTTTTTCTTCCGCACGGTGATGTGTTATATATCTATAATGAAGATCGTTCATTTATCTACGGCCCAATCACTGATAACGAAAATAGCGTAAGTAAGAGTTTTGCCACAGATGTAATTCCTGGCGAGGGATTAATACTTGAATTATTTGAACCAGAAGAAGTTAGTGGACTTACTGAAATAAACATTAGTACTGTTGTTCATGGGTATAAAAATATTGTCCAAAAGTCTTTTGGTGACTCAGAAAGCTGCCTTGATGATAATAATACAATCTGTGCCGCATACAGCGCATGGGCTGCACAGTCCGATGCTGTTGCGATGATTATATCAGGTTTAAATCGCATTTGTACTGGCACATTGATGAATAATGCATGTCAGGACTATACTCCATATATACTGACTGCCTGGCATTGTATGGATTCTGACCTAAACGGCAGTCTAAGTCAAAGTGAGCTTGACGCTGTCCCAAACTGGGTATTCCGCTTCCGATACAAAAGCCCAACGTGTTCTCCAAGTAGTGAAGCAACATCTTGGACGACAGTTTCTGGATCAAGTATCAAGGCACAGTCCAGCGTAACAGACTTTCTTTTGGTTCAGATGAACGGCGCTCCGTCAGTTTCCTCTGGCGTGAAATATGCAGGCTGGTCAAACAGTTCGACAGCCCCAACTTCTTCCGCTACGATCCATCATCCGAAAGGGGACGTAATGAAAGTTTCACTTGATAACAATGCAGCTACCACACCTACCTCAGGAACACCGGGATCGGCCTACTGGGAAGTTGGTTGGGATGATGGTTTAACACAACTTGGATCTTCAGGTGCAGCCTTATTTGACCAGAATAAAAGAGTAGTAGGTCAATTGTATGGAGGTACTTCAACTTGTACTGGTTCCGGCACTGATTTTTATGGTAAAGTCTCTATTTCATGGAATGGGGCAATGACAGATGAGACAAGATTGAGTACTTGGTTGGGCAAAGGTTCTAGCTGGACAACGACCAACACAATTGGCATCCCATATTTAGCCCTTGAATTTTACCCTGTTTGTTATAGTCCGGGTAAGATTATGACGCTCTATAATGCTCCTAGTTCTGGCTCAACTATTGTTTGGTCAACCTCAAGCAACATTACGATTACAGGAGGCCAGGGAACAGCTAGTCTATCGTTTAGAGCGGCAAATTCTACGGTTAGTGGATGGGGCACAGTAACTGCAACTCTAACTGGGCAAGGCACAGGTGGCTGCACCCCCAAAATGTTCTCACAAAGTATCTGGGTGGGAAAGCCTAATAATGCGAGTGCCATAAGTGGAAGTAGCTCTGTTTACAGTGGCTCATCATACTCCTATAGTGTTTCTTCAGCGGGAGGTGGCGCAGCCGCACAATATCTTTGGACCTGGCCATCTGGCTGGTCTGGGCCTTCAAGCACGACAGCCACATCAGCCTATGCAACAGCCGGCAGCAGCAGCGGGTACGTTACTGTAACTCCCTCAAACCTTTGCGGTAATGCATTAAGTTCATCAAAATATGTTACAGCAAACGCTTGCGGTGGGTGTAGACAAATAACGATCTCACCAAATCCATCAGAAAAGGAGGCTTTTATTAATGTTCTTTCAGAGAATGAAACGCAAGAAGAAGTATGCGACTACAAGGTTTTCGACCTAAATGGAAAACTAGTAGCTATGTTTGAAAGCGTTGTAAGTTCCGACCCTAGAATCATTAACACTTCTAATCTTCCCAATGGGATCTATATAGTGCATGTTGTGGTAAATGATAAAATCATACCACATCGCCTGTTGGTTAGACGATAAGACATAGTAATTGTAAAATATAAAGCACTTTGATGGCCCCAAATTGAATTCAACAACATTTTTAGAGCAAGTTTTCTGCGAATATTTGGCCCTGATAGAATATTCCTAAACGGAACCATACTTTTTCAGAGATATTTCCTTTGATACAACCCTACCAACACCAAGATAATGATGGCCGCCATTCAATTAAACGTTTGTAGTGAGAGTTCTCTGACTTAGTTGCATGATTTCGCTATAATTGCTCCGATTTTTTGTGATTGGACAATTTTAAAGGATGAGAAAAATACTCATAACGGGAGCAACTGGAAACATAGGCCGAGAGGTGATACACTCTCTCAGTGAATTGAATATGGATGCTCAAATTGTTGCCGCCGTTCGAAATGTTGAACGTGCCGAAATAGAGTTTTCCGAGTACCCTAACCTATCCTTTCAACAGTTTGATTTCGAAGACTCAAAATCTTTTGAATCTGCATTTGAGCAGATCGATACACTATTTCTTCTTAGGCCGCCGCATATTTCACAAGTTGAAAAATACTTTCAACCTCTTTTGTTGTCAGCTAAGGAAAATGGCATTGAAGAGATCGTTTTTTTATCGGTTCAAGGCGTGGAAAAGAGTAGCATTATTCCTCACAACAAAATAGAAGCTCTTATACGGAGAAATGGTTTCAAGTATATTTTTGTCCGCCCCGGCTATTTTATGCAAAACCTAACAACGACCCTTTTATCCGAAATCCGGGAGAGCCGCACAATCACTCTTCCATCAGGACATGCCAAATTCAATTGGATTGATGTAAGAAACATCGGTGAAGCAACGGCGCTCCTAATAAAGTCATTCACGAAGTACCAGAATGCTGGCTACGATATTACCGGCACTGAAAACAAAGATTTCTACCAGGTCACTCATCTGATCAGCAAAGTGATCGGTACAGAAATTCACTTTAACAGCGTCGATCCGATAAATTTTTACTTTAAAAAGAGAAATGAAGGCGTCCCAAAAGGTTTTGCTTTAGTGATGGCAATGCTTCACTTTTTACCCAGGTTTCAAAAAGAGCCCGAAATCTCTGATAATTTTGAAAAGTTAACTGGCAAATGCCCCACCAGGTTAGTTGACTTTATCGAACGAGAAAAAAAGAATATGACCCTGCCTTAAGTCGGTGAGCGTTCGGTGCTGTTAATCAAATTTTTGATATCATTCCACGAGATCAATTTAATGTCATTTTCCAAAAGTGCAGTTCTGCATCGTTGACTGGAAAAATATTCATAATCGATCTGTCTCCATTCTGACCCGAAGTTAGGGTGGTTGATGGCAATGCCCTGCATCTCATGATTATCGATGGCTGGGTGGATCAAAATGACGTTCAAACCAACTGGTAGTTCTCTCAGTACTTGTTCATAAAAGTCGGCAAGACGGCCTTTTTCGAAATCTGAAAAAGTGCCGAGGAAAACTCGATCTACAACCAGATCGTCTTTGCGAATATGCAAGCTGGCATCTAATCCAACCTCTTCCATCATTTGGCTATTGATCAACGTCGGAAGGCAGTAAAAACGCCCTAAACCTCTGTAGATGTCCAGAAATTCAGCACGTGCGCCAACACTGTACATGTGTGAGTCCAAATGAGAGGGTGTCAAACCAAAATCGAAGGCTCTTTCAACCTGAGCCTTCAGTTCTTTTTGTACCTCGTCGTTTACGGCATGCTGGGCAAGTAACTTTCTGTTTGGGTGAAAATATCCGTGCTCGTCGACCAGGCTCGGGACTTCATGAGCAGGAAGAACCGGGCCAAACTTATAGTCCTGCCATTCACAGGTTAGTGTTAGATGGATACCGTAGTCAATGCTTGGCTGACGTTTTGCATATTGTGCCATCTCTGTAAACCAAGGGCACGGTACCATCATACTGTAGGAGCTGACCATTCCAGTTTCCACTGCCTGTATTGTAGCTACATTTTCAGCATGACAAAGACCAGCATCGTCGGCATGAATAATGAGCAGCTTACTATTCTCCGAATAGCCTAGAGCTTTTACAAGTTTTAAAAAAAGAGAACCGGTTTTCAACACAGGGGTAGCTTGGACTTTTCTACTATAATTCTCTGATTTTGAGGTTCCTGTAAACTACCTTCCCTGCATTCTGCAGTCCGATATGGCCTGATTTCGCTTTGCCGTAATTGGGAACATCGGCCCATTTTCCGGATGCTTTTCTATTTTCCCAATCTTCGCTACCAAAGTCATACTCAACCACTTTTACTCCATTAAGCCAGTGCTCAACATGGGGATAGTTGACAGTGATTCTAGTAGTATTCCATTCTCCCGCAGGCTTCACTTCAGCGCCTACAGGTGCATGCATTGCATAATTAGCAGCGGTATATTGATTGGGCATCATTTGCTGCGGCCATCCTTTATCATCCATCACCTGGTATTCCGGGGCCGACTCGTAAATTGGCTGATCGCTATTATTCTGAACATAAAAAAATATGCCTGAACTATTTTCAGGAGCAACCTTCCATTCTAACGATAAGTCAAAATTGGCGAAAGTCTCTTTAGTGATAATGTCCTCACCTGCGTCCCAACCAGCGCCCGAAGCGTGTAGCTCTCCATCAATCAGGCTCCAGCCTTTTATGCTATCCTGGCTATACATTTGCCATTGATCCAGCGTACTCCCTGCCAAAAGCAGCATCCAAGTTTCCGGCTGGTCATTTGTAGGTGTTGTTTCACTTTCGTTGCGTTTTCCACTGGTACAGGAAAATAGGGAGAACGCCGTAAAAACTAGGGTAACGGGTATAATCTTTGTCATATTCCAAATTCATATTGTGGAACCGCAAATATAGTAGATAATCTAGTTTTGCACGGATTAGACTTAGGTTCTCATTGGTTTAAACTCCGGACTACCACAAGGAAAAGTAATTCTCTTTTTTCAGTGGGCAGGCAGATTTTTTGGTTGTAGCGGCGACATGTAGGCTCGACGGAAGTGTCGCTAAAATATTGGACTTCAAAGCATTGGAAGGAAAGTTATTTTGCTTTGGCGTGAGCGAGGAAAAAATGCGGTTAAATTTAGCCAGAAGAATTGCGTTACTCTGCTGCATTTATTAGGAGAAGACACGTATTTTTAGGAAATTAGCTTACCATCTCAGCTAACTATTTCGCCAAAAGATTTATTAGCACAGTTTTAGGCGTTGCCAGGCAACTGGCAGCCCTTAAAAAGCCTAGTTAAACCCCCAAGTCGGCAAAGAATGCGTTGGAGAATAGCTCAGGCTCAATTCGATTTCCCCCCATCTCAGTAAATTATCCTCATGGCGTGGAAATAATAACCTCATACCATCAAAATTTGACTCATTGCATAGGTCATTGGAACAAAGATAACTATCTTAAGAAACCACTAAGTGTACGTTTCTTTTGAAAATCCAATACGCCTCCGATCTTCATCTGGAAATGTTGGCCAATGCTGCATGGATTTATAGGAATCCATTTATTCCGTGTTCAGAAATTTTGATTCTGGCAGGCGATATTACCTACCTGACCGAGTTACATGTCAACTCACCTTTTTTTGATACTTTGTCGAATCAGTTCGAGGCAGTTTACATCGTCCCAGGCAATCATGAATTTTATAGTTGGTCGTACGATATTGAGAGAACATTTCCATCATTTAGGCTACCAATCCGAGACAATATCTTTTACCTCAACAACCAGGTGATTGAGTTCCCGGGTATGCGAATTTTATTCACTACACTTTTTTCCAAGATATCTAATCATTCTTACGTTAAATCGAAGATCAATGACTTCAGTAACTGCATTTACAAAGGAGAAAACTTTACAACTCTAGACTACAACGATTGTCATGCAAACTGTATCGACTTTTTGGAGAAGGCTCTCGCCATACCTTTTCTCGGAAATACGATTATCGTAAGTCACCATGCCCCCTACCCCCCAGAATACTGCGGCTATCCCAAACCTACCGCCCTGAACGAGGTATACCACGTAGACCTGCTTTGGCTGACCGAGAAATACAAGATTGATCACTGGATTCATGGCCACAACCACAACAACCAGGAGTCGTTAAAAATAGGGAAGGCAACCTTTCATACCAACCAACTGGGGTACGTGGCTCGCGATCAACATAAGACGTTTCGAACGGATGTGGTTTTAGAAATATGAGTTGCCCGGACCTGATCGTTTCTTAGTTAAGCCTTAAAGGATTGACCTGCCTTGAATTCTAATATTTATTGCGTATATTATTTTAGTATGCAATTCTTTTTGAATTCAAAATTGAAATGCAGTGGTATCACCGTGAGCTTTATATCGACCAATGGAGAGGCACATTACTTTAGAAAAGATTGAGGCAATTGCGGGCCTTGGGAGCTATGAAACAGACCTCACGAATGGAACATGGAGAGGCTCCCGAAACTTCATTAGAATCTTCGGGCTCCCGCCTAAGGATAGGTACACTGTTGAAGAATTTCAAGCGCTAATCCACCCGGACGATTTTAGTAAAGTCATGGCCTATTTTTCAGAATGTTTGAAGAATAAAAAAAATTTCGACTATGAGTATAGATGTGTCAACTCTTTAAAAGAAACAATTTACGTAAGCAGCAGAAGTGAGATTATATACGCACCTGACGGCACACCATTAAAGGTTTATGGAACTAAGCAGGACATTACCGAGCGGAAACTTGCCGAGCTCAAGCTCTCTGAGTCATATGAAATTAATGAACGGAAGAATGCTGTCCTTAAGCTTGTTGCTCATGATCTTAGAACTCCCATTACTCAAATTCAAATGCTTAACGAGTTGATGATGGGTAATGCAGATGGCGTAAGTCGGGAATATCTGAACTTGAAAAACGACATATGTAGTCATTCAGAAACGATAATTGCTGAATTAATAGAAATGGCAGAACTGGACAGTGACAAGCAGAGGTTGGCATTGGAACCATTTGATATCAACGAGATAATCCGAAACAGCTTGCAAATTTTCAGTATATAGGCCAGCGAGAAGGCTATTTATCTTAAAACTGATCTGTGTGACGACGCCAGCATTCCATGCAATAAAGAAAAGTTGAGACGAGTTGTTGATAATCTTTTATCCAACGCCATAAAGTTCACGCCAGACGGCAAGTGTATTGTAATTGAAACCAGGGCGCATAGTGACAAAGTGCTTTTTCAGGTAAACGACGAAGGGATCGGCATCCCAGAACAGGCCCTGCACTCTCTTTTTAAGGAGTTTTCCAAAAACATCCGACGCCCAGGGATCAGAGGAGAGAAATCAACGGGCCTTGGCCTAAGTATTGTAAAGCAAATCGTCGAAATGCACAAAGGAAAAATCTTGGTTGAAAGCCAAGAGAACCACGGAACAAAGTTTACCATTGAATTTTCAAAGAATGGCATTTCCTCCTAACTTACCTTTAGGGGGGTATCAGTCTAACGAGCATTGTATGGGTCAATATTACTGTAGTGTTCCATGCGCTGCATCTCTACTTCCAAGTGGTATCTGTTTTGGGCATTCAGCCAAAACTCGACCGACGTATTAAAAAATTTTGATAGTCGAATACAGGTGTCGGCCATCGAAATTCTTTAGATTAACAATTTTTTGACGGAAGATTAACAATTTTTTGACGGAGTATGAAAACGGACCGTACAGATTCTAAAAAGCCTTTCCTGCTGAAAGTCCAAAACAAATCGCACCGGCCTCGTCCTGAATCATAAATATGAGGGGTTAAAGCTGCGCTCCAGAAAAATTCACTAGAATACAGGCCAATTATTCACAACAGGAATTATCAGTGTACACTGGCATTAGCAGGCCTACCATTGCCAGGTTCGAAGCGGGTGAAAACATCTCCCTGCAGAACTTTATTTCCCTGCTACGATATGTCGACGAGCTTACCGTTTTTTCGCAGGTACTCAAACGTGATCTTCGTCTCGATCCTAAGGTGATTTACGAAATGAAACAAAACAAGCTGAACAAGAGAAGGGGAAAACATGGGAAGAAAGGCTTGCCAAACATCGCCTTTCTTTCCCCTTGTTTTTGCTAACTTTAAATTAAAAGCTTCATCGAACATGGAACCTCTCCCGACCAAGAAAAAGATTACATCTACGGGCGTTCTACCTAACGGTATGAAATCCACTTTGTCGTGGGATCCGAATATTGATCCTGAAACAGAAGATAGGATAGCGTTTTTGAAATTGTCCTACTCAAGGCGCTGGAATGATTTAAAGGCTCTTATTGAATCCCATAACCTGGCTACAAACCCACCAACAATAAAAAACGCATAGAGTGGAAATAAAGATTCTTAAGTTCCAAAGTAAATTAAAGGGAAAAGGCTTGAGCTTATAGCCTTAACAAGGTCTAGATTGATTGGCCTTTCTTTTGACTCCTTTGACGTTTTTTCAACAGCTCATCAAAGTTCAGCTCAAGGTTAAAGTTTTCAAATGCATTGAAAATGTCAATGGCGGAAATAATATACTTCGGCTTCAGCTCCTTGAAACTTTTCTCGTCATAGTTTTTCTCAAGCCATACTTGGTTTTTCAACTTATTGTGGACTGTAGACTTAAATAGTTTGATTTTTTGAGACTTTGATCCGCAATACTTCGAGCTAATTATAGAGGTAAAGCCGTCGAAAAAGTCTATTTCATTAAATTCCTGTCGAAGGCTATACAAATCATACAAATCCCTGGATGCCGTACGTAACGTGACGGCTATGAGCTTCATGCCTGCGAGAGATTTTTTGTCCGGCAGCCGGATCGAGCCTAAGTCGGTGTAGTTCTTACTTCTGTGAAAATTGTTTTCAGAGAAAAAATCAACTTTTACTCCGTCTACCCGAAGCTGCACAAACGTATCCCCTTCCCGGAACATGTACTCAACATCCGAAAAATCCCCCTTGATTTTTTCCAGGATGGCATTGATCCTGGGCAGTGGCAGCTTTTCACCGGGGTACTGGTTGTAATAGAAAAGGTCTATGTCCTCGCTGAGTCGGTGGTTGGTCAGCAGAGCCAGTGCTGTGCCTCCAACCAGATAATACTGGTCGAGTTCTTTATAGGTTTGAAGTTTCGAAAGTACTCTTTCGGTGTTTTCAGGGACTGCTCGCAATAACATTGGCTAAATGTTGCTTTCTGGCCTCTATTAAAAATTGTTCCGGATTTTTGATATCGAAAAAGAACCTGGCCATCTCAATTTGCTTCTGGTGATATCTCTCTGACGGCACAATGTTTTCTATCCAGTGACTATAGAGCACTTCTTTTTCATAGACCTTTTTGAGCTTTTCCCAATCCTCAACACTGCCCAGGAGAAGGTACTTTTCAATAAGAAGCCTATCTGGCACGTTGGCTCTGTCAGCCTTTTCCAGGTCATAAGACCACAGCCACACACTATTCTCATTGAAGAGCTTTTCAACAAGCTCTTCTTTCAACTGTACATTTCTTATTGACTCAAATACCCTCATATCAAGGCGCTTAATCAAATTTAAACAAATTTTAGCAGGAAAATGTTGCTTCAATGATGATTAGCTACTGACTACCGGGGTTTACCACCATTTTCAAATTACCGCCCTTTCACTATCATAACGGTCCACCAGGACAGCGGACTGAAGTCGCTTTCACACATAGCCAAGGCAGGTGCGTTTTGATTGAGAGTGAGAGCGGCTTGGCTTGTGTAGCCCTCCATATTTGTACAACCTGCCTCTTTTTTTTGGAATGGGCCACCTTTTGGTTTAACTTTTAAAATATGGACTTACAGCCATTTAAAGAGCATAGAATGAAGATCGAGGCCAGGATGGCACTCATGGGTTCGAGAATTAAGTCTGTACAGGAGGGGATCAAAAATTTAGCCGACGCTCACAAAGGCTTTCAAGATGACATGAATGATTTTATGGCATTCATTGGCCATAGGCTTGCTGATCACGAGCAAAGGATTTCAAAACTGGAACGTAAACGTAGAATGAGGTAAGGCCTTCGGTAAACAACAGAAGATTAGCCGGGCCTTCATACCCACTTACGGTCGTCAATTGAGGTGCTTCTTGAAACTACCAACTATTTGCGTTTCCGGCTTTTCTGGAAAGATCGATTGCGTTTTTGTCGAATGATAAACGGAGCGATCTAAAATAATGTTTTTGGCATACTCAGGATAGCATAGCAGCAGATCGAAAGGACTATAAGCACGGATAGATTTCACAGTGCCTATCGGCTCATTTTCCTCGCTCGCATTCTTCACGAGTGCAACAAAGAAGGAACCGATTTGGTAAAAGTCCATGACATCGGAATTGCTGTCGCAAAAACGGCATTTGTATACACCTTCCTTGATTGCCAATTCTACTTGCCCAACCTGGTTCAATGCGCAAAAAGTATTGATGTGTACTTTGGTGTCCATGTCTCTGAATTCAAAGCAAACAAACTAGCAGATTCGGAATTAGTGCCAATAGTTGGTAAACTTATTTTAGTGGTAAAAGTAAACTCTATTTCAATTCCGAAAAATTAATATTAAGTCAAACCCAAAGAATGGTAAACCAAAGTGAAAATTGCTTACCGGCATGGGCGCATCGGCTGTAAAAGAATCAGCCTACATAAGGCTTAATTACCTCAAGTAGAAGCTTAAAAAGGTCTACTAGAGTCTGTATTTTATCTGCTTTTTCATAAATAATTCGAGTGTGTCTTGATATAGTTAATAATAAAACGACTCCCTGGTAAACTTCATTATTTGAATTACTCCACCGACCATCCCTCACTGCACTATCAGAATTCAGCTAAAGTTCTCATTTTAGCTAATACCTTGAAAAATTTACCACATGTGAATCGTGAAGAATTTAGCAGGCGAGATGGATTTGTTTTAGTAATTTGAGGCTTTTCTAACACCCTACTAGCTATATGTTTCCGCTCGAAAAATTTATCTGTTCTTATGAAGTCGCTTTGAGGCTGAAGGAGTTACATATTCCACAAGAAAGCTTGTTTTATCGCAATTCTGAAATAAAAGTCTCACGAGACCAAATCCCTACTTTTACGGGCGAAGTAGGCTCGCTTTGTTCGTCATTTACAAGCGAAGAGTTGCTCCAATTTTTGCCTTTGAGTATTCCTATTGATAAAGGGATTTTTGTTCCGAACGGTAAAACTTATGAACTGATTTCTGATGAAGACTTGGAAGAGTTTCGATCTGAGGGTGCTCTATTAATTTCGTTACGAACTGTCGACGATTCAGAACCTTTTTTAACCAAGTACGCATTGGGTGGTAGAATGGTAATCGCTATGAAACTGCAAAAGGGAATGTTTCACAATCTTTTGACTTGGGGCGAAACTGAGGCTGATTCCAGGGGCAGAATGGTGATTCAGCTTATTGACGATGGAATACTCAACTTTTCATGAATTCATGCATAATCTGCTGCTTCTCTTCTTGCCTAAAACGGTGAAACTATACGACAGTCGCAAGACGTGCAATTCGACACTGTGGTTTTTACTATATCTAGCCGAATGAAGCCAACCTCTTAACGGATTGGAACTACCAAGATTTACGTTGACACTCGACAGCTGTTTATCAACTATCTTTGTCCTCTTGCTTAGAAAATTCTTGGACAACCTCTTCTCCAAAAAATCTTAAAAGTTCTTCAAAAATCTTGTTGAACGTGGATTTTTCCATTGCTAAAAGAGTGTAACTCATTTCTGACAAAGAATTAACAGTGAATTGTATGGGATCAAGGAATCCGTGGTCGTTGGGGCCTGTCAAAAAATTGTATTGTTCACTATCTCTTAGGCTCAATTTTTCAGTTATTCCGGCCACTCCTGCATGCACATTATCGCCTGCCCATGCATAAATTGAGCGAAAATGATCCATGCCAACATATTTCTCAATTTCTCTGATATTCCTTCGTCCTTCGGGCAATATATCCATGGCCCATCCGTAACTCTTGGAAAAAGCCTTCCCTCGGCACTGAACGATCCGCTTCTGTTCACTTTCCAACTCTTCCAATTCATCATTCGGTATTGGATCCCAACCCAGCCTTTTATAGCTATTCTGATATTCGACGGCTTTCCGCCATTGTTCGATAACAAGGTAATCCTTGTACATACTTACTAGCTCATAGTCTCCATCATACAAAAAAAGAAAAGTAATACACACCTCGTGAAGTGTTCTCCATCTGGCATGAGCTCCATCAGCAAAGCCCCCAAAAACTAATATCCTTATTTCTGATGCAATTTGACAGGCCCTAACGTGTAACGCAATGAGTGTATCCAGCTTTTGGTGATCCTCCAAAGTGGTGAAAAGCTTGTAGTATTTATTGTAAGTTATAGAGCTAATTTGAGTGTTTAGTTCGATATAGCTTGTGAACAACTCTAAACCGAGGCTATATCTATTTTTTATCTTCTTTCCAATCTGCTTCTCACGTCTACGAAAATCGCTTTTGGGGCTAATACAGTAATCCGTAATCGATTTGGCAATACCTTTCGAAATTGTGAATACTAGTTTCGAGAATTCTTTGTCAGTTTTTTTATCGAACTCCTCGTCTGTCCCTTTAAAAGAGGCCTTGCGTTCATCTAGCCATTTCTTAATTTTTCTTTCCAAGAAGAACTCTTCCTCCGATATCATATACTAATTATGTAAGACAAGTCTGATGGTTACCTACATTCTCCTGCCCCTCCAACCTTGTGGAACATTCAATCTATCCTCCACGGGCGACTAGATGGATATTGTGTCTAATGACTAGGCAACCTTGGAAGAGCGTTTCGTGCCTTGAGATCGCATTTAAGGCTCCTCTCAATCGATTTAATTCTTCCAGTCACTGTATGAAAGCAGCATTGCAGCCAATTTATTGGCACCCCGTCCAGCGGAGACTCGTGTTGAGGACTGAAGCCCTATTCAGTCAATTTACCCAATAAGTATCCCAATAGAACAATGCCCCCAATCACAACCGCTGCATTGACAATATCGTCGACATTTCTGTTAGATTTGTAGTCACTATACTGCTTTGCCGTAATGGACTTATTCTGCAACAATAAGCTCATATACTCATCTGTTTGGTCTTTAGTTGCTTTCCCGGACTGCACTTTCTGGCTCAAAGAAAGAAGTTTTTGAAGGTTAATATTGTTCATTTCTTCCCCTTTTTATCTTTTAAAATTTCAAATAAGTCAGGTAGATGATCGAGAATTTGCTTCTGAAACTGATCAATTATCTGTTGCTGGTTTTCATCTTTCCCTTTTAATCGTTCAATCTCTAATTCTAGAGACTTGATATTCTCTTTTAGCGTTTCCTTTGCATGCTGAATTTTATCGCTCAGATTGTGCTTCGTAGTAAGGAAAGTCACAACACCTGTAAGCAGAATTACCCCAATGTAGGTTATATCCCTTAATGTCATTGGCTCCATATAAAAGGTTTAAATTATATCGATAGTTCAATTAGCATTCAAAAGCTAAACAATTTTGAATATAATCATTTCAATAAGACGACCTAACTTGAAAGAACAAAGATGTTGGCAACTAGTTATCTCAAAGCAGCTCAAAAGGTCAAACTGGCTTTTTGTTGACAGACCTAGTAATACCAGATCGACCAAGGCTATGAATCAACTGATTGGAAACTATACCCCTCCATAAAAGCTGATATTTCTTTCAGCATGGCAACTATCTGGTCGGTTGTCGGCAAGGCCTCAGTAGACCAAACCAGGCGAGAAAGCTCCCTTTGATAAGTCTCTTCCAAAGTACTCCAAATCTCGTTTATATTACCAAGAAGAGGCGACTCGGCCATGGGCTTTTCAATCCAGTCCCCTGCAAAGGTGCTGTTCACATAGTCATCGTTTAGCACCTGCGTGATCAACTCATGATTCTCTGCAATCAACAATTGCCCTCTTAGGTCATCAAGCTGTAGCAGCTCATGGAGGTCGTAAAAATGTCGAATTTTCTCTCTCAACTTTTCAGGGCCTTCATAGGAAAGTCGAACCAAAGACATCAGCTTCTCAAAGAAGGTTCTCTCCCTCCTGAGCACGTTCATAGAAAATCCATCAAGCTGAAACTCCTTAATGAGTTGATCTTCTCCCCTGAGCGCTAAAAATTGTGACAGATAGCTATTTAACTGTTTCTCCTCAAAAGGTACTGGATTGGTGAAACAGTTGATTTCGAGCTGGATATCGCTTTTTACCGGACTGGTTCCATCATCGTCAAAAATGACTTTTTGATAGCTGTAAAAAGTCCTCCGGTTCCTTCCTCTTTTCTCCTCATTAGGATGCTCGAAGTAGCTCAAGTCTCCAGTAATTTTTCCTTCAACCTCCTTAATTAACTTCTTCAATCGATTATCAGACAACCCTTCTGTGTTTAAGATGGCCAAATCGATGTCCTCAGAAAACCGGTCAATACAATTAAAGGCTTTCGAAAGTGAGGTACCTCCTTTAAAAATAACCTTGTCCCGAAATTCCGATTGCGACAAAGCTTTCAAAACGAAAGTGACCCAATAGTCTTTTTCTATAAAGATGTCTCTTTGCTTGAAATGGGCTGCGGCCGCACGAACAGCCGGCTCAAATTCTGGTGACAGGTGAAACGTCATATGATGCTCCAGCTGGCTTTCTTGGGCAGAAGCAGTACATCAATTCCGATGTTGTACTTTGTTAGTCCGTTCAAGGAAGAGCTTATGCTTTTCAACGAAACGTCCGATCCTATTTGCACCAAAATTGCGCCAACCAAAGCCCTGGTAGCTGGATTGTAATAAGACGCTAATGATACCAGCCTACCCTGTTCTTTCCTTGACAAGTCCCTCACTCTCTTCATAACCACTTTTAAAACATCATTGGGAGATGCATCAGGTATACGCTTGATATCCTTTACAGCATCGAGCAGCTGTAGCAAAGGAATGTCCATCTCTTTGATGGGCAGGTTCCTTATCTGATATTTGATTTTGTATCCTTCAATGTCCCTTGAAGGAAGTTGCTTGCTGGTGGCAATTTCCAGGACATTGGATACCTGAGAGGTAAGTCCAAGCCGGTTGTACACCGACAGGCCGGTTAAATAGCCAAACTTCTTGCCATTGCGAGTGGTCATTGCCTCAACAACGGCCGATTCCCTGGGCCTCAGCCTCCCAAATCTTGATTCCTCAGGCTTGTAATACTTCCCCTTCGCCAAACGAACAATCGCTCCTTCGCTGCTTAGCCGACTTAAAGTCATGGCCAAAGCATTTTGGTCAATGTTCTTCGAACTAAACTCCGTGTAGCCAAAAACTGACCCAGGATCTAGCTTATCTATTTGCTTTCTTACTAAAGATGCTGCTGTTGGCATAGGTAAAGTACTTGATACAGGAATTGCTCTAACAGAAGGTTTCGATACTTCTATAGAAGTATTTACTACAACACAAATATATAAACGTAAGATATATAATATAAGTTTTTAATATTATAAACTTAACAAATAGGGTATCCTTTCTTGAAAGGGCAAGAAGGCATTATCTGAAAATTGAATACTCAGCTGAGCAGTAGTGAACAATCCGTTGATGACCGAAACCTTTTACCACTCTGAGAGTAAAAGAGGGGTTTTACCCTCTCCGTCGAACAATAATAGCGACAATGAATAGAGCAAGTGAAACAATTGCCAACACCTCGCTGATCTGCACAGAAGTTAATTTTGTAGTTCCCATGGGGTTTTAATTTAGTTAAGCCCAAAGGTGCCACGAAGATTAAAGCAAAAGAGCAATCCGTTACCAACTATTTAAAATTTGTCTCACAAACGCTAAAGGTCAAAATCCTTATTCCCTTTCTTTCTCCTGCCGGTAAGTTTTTTTTCTCGCTTCTTCAAGTCTTCTGGTCGTTCTGCAATCTCACCAACACTTTCAAAAAACCTTTCCAGCGCCTCGTCAATTACTTCCCCCTGGGATATGTAAGGAAACCCTGCAAGTTTTTGTTGATGGACGTAATTCTTGAGCTTTTCAATATTAGATTGTTTGATCCGAAACGTATGTACTTTAGCGTCATCAGCGTCTGCCTTTCCGTCGTTCTTAAGTTCGCTTATCTTTTCATCAAACAAGCCTCCTCCCCGAGCTGAAAGTGCCTTGAATTTATCCTTGCTCATATCGCCAATTCTTTTTGCCCTAGCCTATCCAGCAACTCGTCAGTCAATTGAGTAAAATCTTCAAACCCACTGAATTTATTTGGGAACTTGCCATCCGCCAGTTCTTTGGCGTATGTGACTATCTCCTGCCCCAAATGAGTGTTCTCGGCCAACTTAGTATTCACTCTAATCTTTGTATTGAACATCAGGTTGGGGAAGCTTTCCAGGCACAGCTCGTAAACGCCACGGTGAATGTTTAATCTTTGATCAAAGCTATTCATCAAGACGCCCACTGGCGCTAATTCAGGATTGATATCCGACTCGCGGAACTTCTTAATGAAATCAACAATCGACCATGCCCCATTGACGGCAAACGAATGGGCGACAATGGGGATAAGAACATGGGTACTCATAGCCAGCGCATTTTGAACAACCAGGTCGAGGTTGGGTGGGCAATCAATTAAAACGAAATGTATATCCTCTCGAACAAGCAGGGATTTAAAGACGCTCTTCAAAACGGTGATTGGGTGCATCAAAGAATACTCGTCCTGGATTTTTGTCTTGAACTTAGTGGCAGCCATTTTACTTGACCCAGGTATGAGTACCAGGTTAGGATTGACATTGACGCCAGTTACTTTTTTAGTCTCAAACAGAATGTCATAAATATTGGTGGCCTCGTCTGCTTTTTTGCATGCTAGTGTCAAATCCGCCTGCGGATCCAAATCCAGCATGACCACTTTAAATCCTCTGCTGGCCAGGATGCTACCAAGTGAAGAAGTGGTGGTAGTCTTGCCAACCCCACCTTTTTCGTTGAGAATACTGATTATTTTGGTCATGGTAATATATTGTAGTATGGAGTAATATGATATTTGTGAGTATTAGTGAATATTTCAATCATCAGTCTCCTCTGTGTCGCACCCCTCTATCGCAGTCATGTAATATTTAGTAATATGGTGTAATACTATATTTCAGAATATTAAGAGCTATTACACTCCTACATTTGAAACCCCAGATCCTCCTCTTCACCTCGCTCCCTGCGCCTTCTCCGTTTTGCCTCCTCACGATCCGCCTCGTCGCTCACCTGAGCCAAGGCTGCTGATATCTTACCCAATAGAATAGCCCCACTTCTACTGGACACTGGGTTGTGAACAGTTGTAATTGTCCTAATTCGATCCTTTTCCCTCGTAGAGCCGTTTTTAAGAGTGTTTTGATACAGAAATGAGTCCTTCCAGGCCCTCTCATATTGGAATAGGTTATCAAAAACCTCCTCGCTTCGCTCCCTAAGCACGTTTCTGTCAAAACCGCCCTTCACTGCCCCCATTGTTGTGTTTCTGTGGTTGCTTTGAGGGGAAAGCTTATACATTTGCTGTTTATCCCTCCTTGAGACTATCACATGCACATGCCAATGCAGCCCAGGCTTCTGTATTTTCGTCTTCTTATCAACTCTGTGCTCCTCTATTTTGCCAAACCAAACCAAGTCCTCTCCTTTTAAGCCCTTATTGAAGTTGGCTGCGTAAGCGTTCATCACTTCCCTTGTGTAGTCCCTCAGCGCCTTTTCATTGCATTTAATATGTCTTAATTCATGCTCTGAGGGCGATAAAGTGAGCATAAAGAATTTTGAATCGGTCTTGGAAAGCTTGCGGTGGTTGGAATCAATGGTCGTTTGGACTTCATATCTGGTCACCATGTCTTCGGTGTGCGAAAAGAAGTGACGGTAGGTATCGAAGTCCTTGTTTTCATTCTCCTTGTTTAAATAATCAACCAATTGCTGGCTGGAGCCCTTGTTATTGCCTTTTTCGGATGACGAAACCTTAATGTTCATCTAGCGAATTCGGTCATCGTTTTTATTGTCTGCTCTTCCAATTCTTTAATTTTCTTTGAATCGAGCATACTATTCAGTTTCTCCCGTTCGAACAGATAATTCTTAAATACCCGAATAAGGTTATTGGCCAGGTCAATTCTAGTACTCCTTACCCAGTTAAACCCCTTCTGAAGCGTTTCCAAGTGCTTGTTTTGACTTTCACCAATATCTCTCAAAAAAGCTACCTGCTCCTTTATTAAATGCACATCTCTTTTCGAAGGGAGGTCTCCCATTACACTTGAAACCTTCTGCGAGGCAATAGATAGTTTATCCAACATAGGATCAAGCTTCGTCTTCTCCTGAGTCCTTATAAATGCCACCAAATCGTTTCTCAGGGCTTTGATGGCCTCAGTTGGATTACCATCGGTAGGGTTTGACGGGTCGATTTTGAGTTTTTCAACATAGATGATACACAACTCAAGAAACCGTCCCAATGGTACTTCGTAACGTTGACTGAGCTTGACCAGTTTGGCATGGCTGACTTCCGAAATTGCAACGGTTTTTATCCTTTCTGGGCTCCCCATTATAACCTGTTTTATAGTTTTATGACTTGATTATCAGTCACTTGATTAGTATTTTATATTTCTACTTATAATTTGGGGGGAGTGAATCGGCCTAAAAACCCGTTTTAGGGGGTTTTCAAGTTGCGAACGGTGGCTCTGCCCCGTTCCCACTTGCTTACTCCCCCCTCCTTTCCTCAGTACCATGCTAAACGCTCGCTGGCACTTCATCCCACAAATGGGTATACCGTTAAAAACTCATCCCTTTATTTTTGCCTCTATCCTTCCCGTGGGCAACCTCCATCCCCTTCACAAGCCCAACTCTATAGGGGCTTTTTACGTCTCGAATCGAATCCAACAACTCTTTCAAAAAGTTTGGATTCTCTGTAGCTAGCATGTAGCCGTGGTTAAACCCTTTGAGGGTTAATTGGTATTCATCCATTTCTAGAATCGGTTTAGTGCTTGGTCGTCCAGAAACTGCAGGATTGAATTGGAGTCATAGAGGATGTGCTTAAGCGAGAGCCTGGCGGCCCGAATCTTACCTGTGTCTTTATACTTCAGAAGCGTGGTGACTGAGCTAATCCTTAGCAGCCGCATGGCTTCTTCCGGAGATACCCACAGGTCTTTTGGTTTTCCCTTATAAGTTGGGCAAGTTTGGTCTATAACCTGTTCGGTAAGTTTCACCAGGAACAAGTCTTGAATACAAATTAATGGCATACCCCCTATTTAAATATTTGAAGAATGAGTTAATTTCTACATCAAATGGAGGACAATAAATCAGACTTGTCAATATTGATTTTTTAGTTAATTATGCTATATTCTATTGTAATATATTTTACTATACATTTTACAAATATTTTAACAAATGTTATTACTAGACTTTATATTTATATAGAACAGTATTGTTTAGCTAAATTTTGCTTTCAACATTCTTGAAGGGGCTGCTTCTCTTAACACCCCCGTGAAAAGGCTTCTATTTCGAAAACATGCAAATTTGCTCGTAAATGATGAAAAATTACTCCGATGCACTTGACCTAAGGGACAGATCAAAGCTTCACTAACCGACTTCTTTCAAACCCCACTGCATCTTCCAAAGTGTAATTTGTACTCAAAGTGGTATTAATTTATTTAAGCTAAATTTGACCGATCTGACAAACCGGTTTGAGCACCCTCTGGAAAAGTGCTATTTTCGGCATGCTTTTTTCTTTGTAAAAAATTTTAAAAGTCTTCCAAAAGTCTTTCAGTAGCGCTTCGTTTCGAGGTGCGCCAAAAATCTTTTAGTGATTTTCCGCCCTTAACTACAACACGTTTTTAAGCCAATTTACCTGCTTGTGCATTGACCATTGTTTACTCACCCATTTACTCTTCCAATAAAATCAAGTGAGCAAGAGGCCTTGATATGTAGGCCATTTTGTAGGCTTCAAACCATGATCTTCAGTATTCTAAATGGTAGGCACTCTCATCGGCCATCGCAAGAAACAAGCTACCGATGAGGGTCTCATATCCAATAAAAGATAAAATGAAGATCACAGGAACTAAGTCGACTATTTCTCCCGCAATGAAACAGCAAACCATATCACCACAAATCTCAATAGTCCTGAAATAGAAGAGTGTCATGACAATTGGGTGCGGAGTGGGCCAAGGGAGCAGATGAATGTAATTTCTTTTGTTAAGCCCAGTGGAAGGGTAGCTGTCACCAGCCGCCATTTAGGTCTTAACAAGTTCATTATCAATTAATTAAAAGCATTGTAAATTGGCTTTAAAACATAAATCAGGACAAAACCGCAATAGATTGAAATTCAGCAACTTGGCCTTAAGGAAAAATTGGGGCGAAATCGCAAAACGCTTAATAGGCCCGGTGTTAGGTTTCTTGAAATGTCCGCCCCGAAGGAAAAGTGAATAGTTAGGATAAACCTTTTCGATTGCTAACTATAATATCTTGGGCCTGGCTCTATGACCGTTATGTTTCAGAGAATTCTAAACCGCCGTGGCTGTGGCCTTTTCCTTCGGTACTTCAAATAGAGGTCATAGTCCCAAGCATAAGCTGCTTCTACGTCCGGAATGCCAGGGATCGCCTGTGCATCAAGCCACCTGGGAAAATCCGCAGAGTTGCCAACTTGATCGACAATTACGTATTTCAAGCCCTTGAACTTGTAAATTGGGGAACTTTTGGTCGTTGGAGCGATTAGTAATCATATATTTGGGACTCAAAAGCCACTAATTTCATAAAAATAATTGCGAAGAACTAGAAGATTTGCGTTTGTCAACCTTAACTTATCCACGCATTACCTAATCAAATATTTAGCACAGTGAAGCGCTATCAGGAAACTGGTAGCGCTTTCTTAATTTAAAGTAGCGGAAAGAAAACAATAATATTGATCGATACCATAAATTGGGTCAAATAGGAAGATTAATGTGGGCGACCGCAAAAATCCCATTGGAACGCGTGGTAGCCAAAAAAGGCTAAATGATGACTACTCAAGCAGAACGTAAACGGAGTCAGGGATTTCTACAGAGGTTAGACCTAGACTTAACAAAGCATTTTTCTTTATAGGGTTCTTTCTAATTATAAGACTTCAGTTATTCTAATTTTCCATTTATTACTTAACCCACCATCCACCTCGTCTTTTACCCACCCCATCAGCTTAAGTTTACCGGGCTTAAGCTTTGTAAGTATGTCATCAGAAGTATCTGAGGTGACTTTGAATGTTTCTCCGTTTACGCTTACATTCCACTCATTTCCATCGTTCACCAGTTCTCCATTTAACGTGACTTCTGCATTTCTGGCTGAAAACCCGTTATTCTTTACTTCCATTTGGATTTCTTGTAAGGACAAATCATTATCTACAGCTAGCTTAAGATATGCCTTCCCATCGTTGAGGCTTACTTTGACACTTTGCAAGCCATCCATTTTTTTTAGTCCACGCTCCAGCCCATAGGCACAAGGGGCGCAGTCCATTCCAAATACCTCCTGATCTACTTTTATCAACTGACCTATTGCACTAGAGAAGCTGAATATGCTCAATACTACTATTATTCCTATCTGTTTCATATTTCTGTTTGTTTAATGTTACAACCAATAACTAATATTTATTGAGAGTCTATATTTTTCATTTGATCCCTGGTTCACTTCCTGATAAGCAGGGAATAACGCTCCAAAAGATATACCCCAAGCTCCGTAGAGACCTAAAAATGAAGGGCCAATCATTACTTTTTTCCCTCTTTTGTCCATCGGAGACAGTTGGCCTTCAAAGGTGTCGCTTCCTGGAAACTCAGCCAGAGATTCCACAAAAATCCGCCAATCGGGTTTTGGATAGTCTCCCATGAAGATGTTGGGACGATAGCCTATAACCAAACTTGCGTATGGCAAATCGCCCACCTGATCATTTGCTTCTTCAAAATAATACTGATAGCCGCCACCTACCCAGGCGTACCAGGTTCGGGAAGCATACCCGGTAGAGATCGCTCCATGAATTGAATTACTAACTTTAGTCTGTCCTCTGGTTTTCTCAGTTGGGGTTGAAACACTCAAAATGGCCGTAGATTCAAATCTTTTCCCCACGCCAAATGCATTGGAAAAAAAACGATACCATACCGAAGCTTCAATATCCCCATTGGCTGGCATATTGCTATTTCCCCTAGTCCTAGGCGGATCTGAAAGCCGATTGATCACTGTCGGGGTAGTGATATTTAGCTGTAGGTCTTCTGTAACACCATAAGACCAGATATACCTGAGCATGAAAGACTGACCATATTCTGTACCAAGACTCATAGCCGCAGCATTAAAATCTACTCCTCCCTTGGCCAAAGTAGGGGTTTGTAGTCCGAAGAGCGGGCCGTGTCCCTGAGCGTAGGTTTTTGAAAGTGCCAGCATGGCAACTATTACAATTAATACTGTTTGCTTCATCTTTTACTTTTTAAATCCCTAAAAATTCTTGCAGCGGAAGCAGCAAATACGCTGAAAACAAACCAAGCGTATAAAGCCCAAAGGATATCCAGAGGATGATCTTACTCCACCGGGCAGCTGTATCGCAGGCAGTTTCATTTCCATATTCATCTATTTCGCAAACCTGATTTTTCTTTCTGCCATAAAAGACCCAGAAATTGAAACCAATCAATAATCCAGCCCCGAGAAAAGTCCATTCCTTGTATTTACTTAGTGCGATCAGAGCAGGGAATTCAGATACTATTCCGGCCACCACTGCACCCATACCTATTGCTACCAGCAGTGATGGTAAAGCACAGCACAACAGGGTAGATATCGAAGTGAAAAGGGAAGCTATGCTGATGAAATCGTCTTTAAGTTTTATAAGCTTTTGCATACTGGGAACAATTATAGGTTCTCTCCATGTGGGGCTTGTTTAGCTTTGACCTTATAGCCTCGGTCTTTAATCATCTCTATCAATTCTTCTTGTGTGATAAGTTTTTGATTGTACCAAATGACTGATGACTCTGTTGCATATGTGGTTTTGCTTTTCTCAACGCCGCTTTGTTGTTTCAGCATGTTATCAATCCCATTGGCACATCCGGCCTGGCAACTCATGCCTTTTACCTGAAGCGTCAGCTTAGTGGGTGTAACTAATTCTTTTCCCGCAATTGAATCTACATTTTCGTTTGTCTGAGCAAGAACATCCACACTCATGGAGAGTCCACTAAGCATCATTGCTATGATAATTATCTGTTTCATAATGGAACTGTTTACTGTTGTTTTTCACAATCTAGATGGGGAGTAGGGGTGGTCACCTAAACTTTTACAAAGTTTTTTTTCTATCCTTCCTTGGGCCAAATAGTGGGACTATATGCCAGTATGATAATATTCTTCATTGCATATTGACCTTGGATGGTCAGTGCAAAAGGAAAATTCTCAAACATTAAACTAGAAAAAATGATGAATGTAATGAACGCACCAAACATGTGGATAAATAATAACTATCAAAACTGGCTTTAACAACTTACTGGAGATTAGTAATAAGCCGGAAAGACTTTCAAAAAGGCAAGTAAATTGGTACAAACCAGATGAGAGAGACATAGGGTCAACCCCACTAACTCAGTGACCAGTTAAAAGCCTGAGAACAATTAATTACGAAGAGGCCCGGGCTAAAGCTGTCAATAGGATAAAAGCGATAATGATACCTTAATGATTTTTCCTATTCCACCCGGCCTGAAATCCTTCTATAAAAAAGTATAGAAATACCGGATACAATCATAAAAGCTGGTACGCCAAGACCAATCTGCGGCTCAGGTCCAAATACCTCCGATAGTCTCGGGATAAGCGGATCCATCATATACGCCTGAAAAAAATCAGGGAAGCTGCTAAGAACTGAAGACATACTATTTTCTTCTTATCTGTACGAGTCATGATTAAAAAACACTCAGGTCTGCTGCTGGAGTTTGACTAAATGGCACACATTTATCTGCCTTGACCAATTCCAGCTTTGATTAGCTGTTCTCTGGAAATACCTTGATTTTGACAGCAAGACAGAAGTACTCCATCTACTGCAACTGCTGGCACTTTCTTGATAACATAAGCTGCAACTTTATTCAGGCATGTTTGATCATCGCATTGCTTTACTAAATCATAGATGGAAATCTCGTACTGATCATAAGCAAGCTCTTCTACCATTTTGACTACCGGATCACAAACTGGACAACCCGCAGTAAAAATTTCAACTGTTCGTTTCATGATTTTTTTATTGAATATTGATGAAACAAACCTAAGACTTCGGGTGGGGTGGGCTCCCAGTAAAAGTTAAAAAAATTGTATTTTATCCGGTTGAATGAATTGATCGAGGTGTTTTTTAAGCTGGACTATTTCCTTCATTTTTACAGTGAGGTCGTCCGCTTCTATAGCAGGAAACTGTTGGCGCAGAATTTCAATTTTCTCCTCATTTCCACAATTCCCAGGACAAGCTTCCGAAGTTTCAGAAATCTTAATTGCCAGGGATTTTCTAAAGGTTTCGTTCAATAATAAGTAATGAGCCGCATCTAAGCCGCTCTTTGCTGCTTTGAACTGTACAAGAATCTTTTCAGGATCTTTTCCTTCATCCAGCATTTTGATCAAACCTTCTATCTGACCTTTGATACTTTGAAGGCGATTTTTTACGTCTTTCGTTAAGTCTTTGGGAAGCATTGTTGATTTAATAGGTTATCGTAAATAGATTGGAATATCTCAATATGTTTTTCCATTTCTCTAGATTATATGAATGATAGACTGAGAAGATACATGTTACAAATGTCTGACTTCTACCACAGTTCTTGGGTAACCAACCTGTGTATCGCATGTTGGCAGTTGTCATCCTTGTATATTAATTGTTAAATTGCAATAGAAGTTTCCTTGGCGCAAAATAAGTTATAAAAACGCCTAACAAGCTACCATTATTCCAATTCTGTCACACTTGTTGATAGCTCTTGAAAATGTTCATCTAGCTCGCACAACAGCTCAACTCTGACACGTCTTTATCGAAGGTGATGGCGGCTAATTTCACCCCTTCAGAAAGTGTCAGGTAGGGATGAAACATATCGGCCAAGTCATGCACGGTCATGCCCGCCTTAATTGCCAGGCTAATTTGCATGGCCAACTCGCCACCCTCCGGCGCTATGATCCGACCGCCGATCAGTTTATCTGTTTCACTGTTTCTAATCAATTTGATAAACCCACGTGTGTCCAGTGCTGCTTGTGCTCTCGGTATCTCGCTCAACGGCATCACACTGGTTTCGTAGGGAATACCAGCTACTTCAGCTTCGGCCTCATCCATGCCTGCTCCGGCAATCTGAGGGTCTGTAAATACCACCCAGGGTAGGCCGGTATAATCCACCTTGTCACCAGCACTTTTGAAGGCATTGTTCACTGCGACTTTGCCTTCTTTGGCTGCTGTGTACACGAAAGCCGGGGTGTTGGTACAATCACCAGCGCCGAAGATGTGCCTCACATTGGTCTCTTGCCGGTCATTCACCCGAATATGGCCGCTTGTCTCTGTTTCTACTCCAGCTTTTTCTATATCCATGCTGAAGGTGTTGGCTTTCGTTCCTGTGGCCACCACCACATGAGTAGCTTCTACAATTCCTGTATTGGTGTGCGCCAGCACTTTATCTCCTTCTTTGATAAATTCTGAGATTGATACATTCGTACGAATATCTATTCCTTCGTTTCTGAAATGGCTGGTCAAGTCGTCAGTAATGTCCTCAGTTTGCTTCCGAAGAATTCGTTCTGAGCGGTGAAGAATCGTGACTTTAGTACCAAACCGATGGTACGCCTGGGCTATTTCCAAGGCGATATATCCTGCGCCCAACACGATGAGGTGCTTAGGTTGTTCCTCCATTTCAAACAGACTAACATTGGTGAGGTAGTCAATTTCCTTTAACCCTTTAATATCGGGCACGTTGGTCGTCGCCCCGGTAGCCAACAAAAACTTCATGCCTTTGTATTGCTTGCCATTCACTTCGATGGTGTGAGGGTCTACGAATTTTGCCCAACCTTCCAGAATAGTGATGTTTTCCAATCCATCTACCACGTCCAGATATTTCTTTTTTTGTAAAGCAGACACCAATTCTTTTTTCTGCTGGATGGTCGCCTTAAAATCAAACTTCGGATTGGCACCCGCCACGCCATTGAATGGAGAATGCTGCGCACGATGAATCTGCTCAGCAGCCCTGATTAGATGTTTGGAAGGCACGCAACCTACATTTACACAAGTACCTCCAAAGTCCAATCCGGCATTCACCATGAGCACGGTAAGTCCCAAATCATTGGCCGTAGTGGCTGCAGAAAATGCCGCAGAACCACCGCCTATGATGATGAGATCATACTGATTGGATTCGGAAGAGCCACTGGAACCGTTTGTTCCCAAAACAACTTTATAGTGTCCTCCTCGATTAATTGTATCTATAATACTATCCTTGCTGATACGATCAGGGTTATAGCTAAACGTACCTTTTCCCGCTTTATAGCTTACCTCTTTAGATAGAATACCTATTTCCTTCTCGAAACGTTTTTCGATAGACGTGGCACAATGGTCACAGGTCATGCCTGTGATTTCAACTATCATTTCTTCAGCTTCAACAGGTGGCTTACGCTTCATTAGATTTTTGAACATAACTTATGATTTTTGCTTTTCTGCTTTGTATCCTAATTTTTCAATTACATCAATGATGGTCTTCTCATCAGTCTTTTTTGCATTGTAAGTGATCGTGAAGGTGTCTCCGGGATAAACCACATCGTCTTCTATCACACCGTCTGTTTTGGAAAGGGCTTTATGTACCCCACTGCTGCATCCGGCGCAGGTCATACCAGTGATTTTCAGCACAACTTTCTTTTTTACAATCTCCTGCTTTTGAGCTTTGGAAACTTCTTGAGCTTGTAACTAAACGGAAAACAATATTCCGACAATGGCCAAAATGATAAGACTAAACTTTTTCATATTAGTTATTTGATGGGATTCATTTACTTGATTCTTTAATGGATTGAGTACCAACTACTGTGTAGCCAGTGGCATTAATTGATTCGGTCAGCGTGTCGAGGCTGAGCACTGAGGCATCGTACTCTACGGTAGCTTCTCCCTTCTCCCAAGAAGCATCGACTCGCACAATTCCGGCATTCTCGCTCACAGCATGTTTGATGTGCTCAGAGCAACCCTGACAAGTCATTCCTTTAATATCGAAATGTACTTTCTGGATATTGGAAACTTCAGTGATTACAGCAGTGCTTTCTGTTTCAGGGTAGAAAATGTGTGCGTAGTTAGGAAAGGAAAGCATCGCTACAGCAAAAATCGTGATGATGCTCAGGAAGGTTTTTGTTTGCATAAATGGCTTCTTACCAGGCGTTAATTCGCACCCACAATCATCAGCCGCTTTTACCGGCTTCAACTTCTGATACCAGGCAAAACCCAACACCAGCACCGTAACCCCAATAAGGTAGGGGCGAAAAGGTTCCATCCATGAGAAGGTAGCTGCAGCTCCGGTAGAACCAGCCACTAAAGCAAGTACCGGGGTGATGCAGCAAAGCGAGGCACCTATGGCTGCCAAAATACCTGTGGTAACAATTCCTTTTGATTTCTTTGAACTTTCTAAATTTTCCATGACTTCTTTTTACTTTTTTATGACCGAAACAGTGCTGTCAGTATAATTTTTGACGCATAACTTTGTTTTGACGGGCGTCACACCAATGGGCTTGCCACTTTAGCAGATTCGAGCTGATTGAAAAATGGCTTTAGTATTTCTAAATTTTCTTCTATCAGCGAATAGAAGACCGTTTGACCAACCTTCTTGTCCACTACAAGGCCTCCGTCTTTGAGCTTTCGCAAGTGCTGCGAAACTCCGCCGACTGAGATTTCTAAAATGTCACTCAAATCACAAGGGCACATCTCGCCTTCCCGCTTTAGTAAATAAAGAATTTTGAGACGAGCAGCGTTGCCGGATAAATTAAAAAGCCTGGTCAAATTTTTAAGGGTACCTTCCAGTTCATTTAGTTCATCCTTGCATTCTTGAATTTGGACATGATCCGCTAATACCCTGATACACGTGTTGCTCATACATTTTAGTGTTTTAGTATATACTTAAACACTAAGATAGAAATAAGGTTTAATTATTTTAGTAAAAACTAAAATAAATAAGCCTCAAAATTGCTCCATATCAATTCAAAGCATAAAACTGTTACCCTCTCGAATCTCCCTGCTGCCACTGAGCTATTCGAAAAAGATAAAGTTGGTCTTCAGACAGCCCCCCGGAAAGACGGCTGTTAACATCTCCATCGAGCATATCACTAGGTGATATTGAGTAGCTGCAATACCAGGGAAGTTTGATGGGCCAAAGGAAGGACAGCTAGACTGGGTGGCCACACAAATCGCATTGAAACTCACGATAGCTTAAAACGGCCAGATGATCACTCCTCAAGCATAACGAAAACACTGAGTATAGGGCTTTCTTGTTAATGACAAACTATCTTTTATGAGCCAACAAACGCAAAGCGTTAAAGACCACAACCAATGTAGATCCCTCATGGATCAAAACTGCTGGTCCTATAGTAGCAATACCGGAAATTGTAAGTGGAATCAGGACAGCCACTACTCCCAGACTCACCCAAAGGTTTTGCTTGATAATGCCTTTGGCTTTTCTGCTTAAACCGATAGCAAAAGGTAAGGTTTCCAGCTTATCGGCCATCAGAGCAATGTCCGCAGTTTCCAGAGCCACATCACTTCCTGCCGCTCCCATGGCTATGCCCACCGTACTGTTGGCCATGGCCGGAGCATCGTTCACGCCATCGCCTACCATGGCTACTTTAGATTCCTTTTCCTTAAGTTTTTTAATGGCTTCTACTTTTTCTTCCGGCAGCAGGCTGCCCCAGGCATCTGTAAGGCCAATTTCTTTAGCTACCGCATCGGCCACTTTCTGATTGTCACCGGTGAGCATGATCATGCGTTTGATACCAATCTTTTTCAATTGCGCTAAGGTATTTTTCGCTTCTTCTCTTGGCGTATCCATCAGGGCGATGATGCCTATGTAATCGTCATTCTGTCGGATGAGCATGGTGGTATTGCCATCAGACTCTAAGGACTTTACTTTTTCTTCTATTTCCTTTGATGGCTTCTTATCATCCAGCGACTCAAACAGGTCCAGGTTGCCAATGTAGACTTTGTCACTTCCCAATGTGGCTTTGATCCCTTTCCCAAGCACTGCCTCCAGGTCTTTCGCCTCAGGTATGTCAGCACCCTTCAGTCGCTCCTTCCCGTCACGCACTACGGCCTTTGCCAGTGGGTGATCACTAAGACCCTCTACCGCAACTGCTATTCTCAGTAGTTCTTCTTCTTTCACATCCTCCAAGGCTACCACCTCCGTTAACTTAGGCTTACCTTCTGTTAGTGTTCCGGTCTTATCAAAAGCCAGGGCAGTAAGTACGCCTAAATCTTCCAATGGGCGGCCACCTTTGATAAGTACCCCACTTTTGGCTGCCCGGGCTACTCCACTGAGCACCGCACTCGGGGTGGCGATAGCCAAAGCACAAGGGCTCGCAGCTACCAGTACGGCCATGGCGCGGTAGAAGCTTTCGCTAAAGGTCTCGTCAATGACCAGAAAAGCAAAATGGAGCAATACTACCAGTACCAATACAGCAGGCACAAAGTATTTCTCAAATTTGTCTGTAAGTTGCTGGGTAGGCGATTTCTGGGTCTGGGCTTCATTCACCAGTTTCACCAGGCGGGAGAGCGTAGAGTCCTTCGCTACTTTTATCACTTTAATTTCCAGTGTATTATTGCCATTGATCGTACCGGAAAAGGCACGGTTCTCGTCCTTAATGTCTTTTTCCTGTGACCAGTCTTTATCGGGATCATCTACAGGTTCTTTATCTACGGGCACACTTTCCCCGGTAATAGGTGCTTGATTTACGCTACTCCGACCATCTACTACCACACCATCGGCTGAAATTTTGCTATTAGGCTTCACTACGATGATGTCTCCAATGCTCAGTTCTTCTATACCTACTTCTTCTGTTTTT